>NZ_JAWPON010000005.1:185033-304956 GCF_033344315.1 Vibrio sp. 2132-1
AATGACGCAGCTTTTCTTATCGCGTAGGCTGGAAGAGTCGCGCTGCTGTTACGTTTAGCGAGGTTTCGAATGATTCACTTAGGCTCATTAGAATGACGCTAGTTTTCTTATTGCGTAAGTTGGAATGGTACCTCAGCATCATTCCCGATAGCGATGAAGAAGCGCTGTCGGGAACCTCGCCTTTAATCTCTCGTTTATTGCTACTCCAAATGATGCGTACTACCCACGGTTCCTTCCAAGTCTAAAATCGACTGGCGAACGTGATCTGGAATCGCAGCTTTAACGTTGTTCTTAAAATCAAACATCACACCAGTGGCGGTCGCGATGGTCGCAATTTTACCCCACTTCTTACTCAGCACTTGGTACTCCATCGTGATGCGATCTTCTTGCATGTCGATTACGCGAGAACCGACTAATAGCGTGTCTGGGTAAGTAACAGGCAATTTGTAGCGGCATTGAGTCTCGCTCAGTACTGGTCCAATTTGCGAGGTCTGCAGGTCGACCAGCAGGTTAATTTTGTTGAAGTAATCTAAACGTGCGGTCTCGAAGTAGCGAAAATAGACCACGTTATTAACGTGTTGCAGAGCATCCATTTCACCCCATGCGACTTTTATCTCTGTGATAACGGGAAAGTCCTTTAACAGTGTGTCCATTTTTATTGCTCCTTTTTCATCTGCTTTGCCACAAATTGCGACGCGACTTATCACTTTGAGCATTTATTCTAGATGTAATCATTTAATATGTAATAAAATTGTTTTTAAAATGTGAAATGAAATAGTGGTTTGATTATGTAAACTAGAAACTTTACATAATCGAGTTGAAGGCGTAAGTTTAACTAAGAGTAACCAGATAGGAGGTGTCTCATGATTGAACTCAAAGGTTTCAACCTCGCAAGAGTTGAGAAACGCATTGATTGGACAGGTGAGCTGTTCAGTTTGAGAATATCTGGCGCGCCTCTTTCATTTAAAGCTGGCCAATTCACCAAGCTTGCTTTGCTTGATGATGAAGGTAAGCCGATCAGCCGTGCTTACTCTGTGGTTAATGCGCCAAGCGAGCAATTCGATTGGTTGGAATTTCTAATAGTAGCCGACCCTCAAGGACAACTTTCTCCACGGCTCCAAAAGCTTAAATCTGGTGATAGCATTTATGTCGGTGCCACCGCACATGGCGATTTAATCCATGATTCTATTCCTAAACAGGCTCATGACCTGTGGCTGCTATCTACAGGTACGGGGATTGGACCGTTTTTATCGCTGCTGGATGATATAAACTTACCGCCTCACAATGAGCGCATTGTGCTGGTTCATGCCGTTCGTTTCGAAAAAGATCTGGTTTATAAATACCTAATTGAACAGCTTCAGCAACGATATGAAGGCAGATTAAAGTATATACCGATAGTCAGCAGGGAAGTGGTTGATGGTAAATTACAAGGCCGAATTCCTGAACTCATCGAATCGGGTTTACTGTCCAACGCCGCTGATGCGCCATTCTCAGCTCAGCGTAGCTTTGTCATGATGTGTGGGAATCCACAAATGATCAAAGATACCGTGCCCGTCTTACAAGAGCTAGGCTTGGAAAAGTATCGCCATCAAACCGGGGGAAATATCATTTACGAACGTTACTGGTAGCGTTTTGTTAAATTGATACGGTTATGCTCAAGATGTAATGATTACTTTTGAGATACGACCGCGATTTAGTATGTTCTTAGTTGAATATTATGTTGGCAATACCTAAACTGCGCTCACCATTGCGCGTCTGTACACTCAGTCATTCTCGCTTAACCAATTACATTGAGGTGACTGAAGTCCATGTATGCTTTTATCGCGAGCAAGCAACAGAGAATCATTGCTGGTTTTATCGACCTGCTCTTTACGATGGTGGTCGTGTTAATCATCGCATTGAGTATTAACTCTTTTCTTAACGACTTTCAGCTCTCTTTAGCAGATAACCTCACGCTTGTTCGTGAAACTCAGGCGTTTTACTTGCTTTCTTTACCAACGGTTTTAATGATCAACTGGAATACATTGAGTCATGGGCAAACCATTGGTATGCGCATGATTGGTATTAAAGTTGTAATGAAAAATGATAGTAAGGCAACGAAAGTTACAGCAGGGTTAAGGCTTGTTATTAGCTACTTGCTGGAGATGCTCATTCCGGGGATCCCGTTGGTAAATTTGGCATTGTTGTTCTTTCATCCGGAGCGACGTTTGTTGCATGACTTGATCGCCAATACTAAAGTTGTCCAAGTTTCCTAATTTTTGATCAAAAAAGCCACGTGAAGTGGCTTTTTTAATATCGATAAAGTTAACCAGATTTACTGTTGATTAACATATTTCTTAAAGCGAGCTTTGGTTTCTGCGTCTGCTTTTTGGTACCAGAAGTGCAGCATCTCTTCAGCTGTCGAATCCGCTTTAACCGCAGTTGCTCTCACTTGCTTCATATCCGCAGGAACCTTTGCAGGAAGCGTGACTGGCTGCATGGTCGCTGCGCCAGCAAAAGCCACGGCTGCTGCACCGCCAGCCTGGTTGTAATCTTCGATTTCACGTACGTAATCACGACCGATTTGCATACCCGGTTTGAGCAACTTGTCCTGGGCAACCGCGATTGCGTTGCCAGAATCATCAACCAGTTTCCAATCTAAGTCTTTGATCTTCTCTTCCGCATCACGTAGGTTGCGGTATTCTGGCATTTGTAGAGTGAGTTCGGTATTGGTCGCGTCAAATCGTGTAACGATAACATCGCTTTCAACACTTAAACGGTCATTACCTTGGTTGAAGTAAGGGGCGAAACGAAATACGACTTGGTTAAGGCCATCAGGTAACGTCAGTGTTCTTTCAGAGGCGAAAAAACCACCCGAAAGATCTGCTTTTTCACCGTTAGCCGCCAATACTGAAACGTTGTCAGGAACACTCACGGTTACATCTGCGAATGCCATGCCACTCATTGCGAGAGCAAGCGCACAAGTTAAAGGCTTGATCAATTTCATTGTTTTTATCCTAAGCAAATTAGTGGTCATCGAGAGTGCATCGTTCATTGCCCGATTGCAACTCCCAAGTGTAATAAGTATGAAAATTTAACAAGAACGTCATTTTTATCGCATTTATTACGACGAAACTGTGATCCAAATAGAATCAAACCGCTGAAATGCAGCGGTTTGATATCATAAGTTATAGATTAAATTTCTTTCTAACTTATTGATTTATTAAATACCAGCACCGTGTCCAGGTTCTGATTGGTCATCAGAAGCGTCTTGTTGTTCTGCCATTTCTTCTTGCTGTTGTGCTTTCTCAATGCTCAACCACCAAACAAATAACTCATACCAAATTGCTAGGATAACGGCACCTAAGAACAGACCAACGATGCCGTAGAAAAGCATACCACCGATGGCACCGAGCAGAATCACAGGCATTGGCACGTCGACGCCACGTCCCATTAACATTGGTTTGAACAGGTTTTCAGAAAGAGCCGCAACTACGACCCAAACAGTAAACATGGTTGCTGTTGAGGTGTCTTGGGTCATGTACATGAAGCCAATCACAGGTAGCACTGCGAGCAACGCCGGGAGCTGAGCGATACATAAGATCATTAGAAGCAGTGTGAGTAAACCTGCTGCCGGAACGCCAAATACGAAGAAACCAGCACCGATCAACAGTGCTTGAATCGCCGCTACACCGACTACGCCAAGCAGTACGCTTTTAATTGTCGCTGCGATAAGCGTGGTCCAGCTTTTTGCGTTTTCACCAGCGGTACGAATCGCGATGGTTCTTAGGCCTGATGCCGCAGATTCAGAGTACGTCATGAAACCTGCTGCAATCGCAAGTGACAAGATTGAAAGCAGTAAACTTCCCAATACGCCCCCCAGTGTACCCAGTAAAGATGTGAGTCCTGCCTTTATTTGTGGCATAAAGGTTTGAATCGCTTGCTCAAGATTAGTAGCGAATAGGGTCCACACTTCGTAGAGCTTATCACCCACGATAGGCCAATCCGCTACGGAAGGTTTTGGCCCTGGTATTTTCACTTGACCATTTTGTAGTACTTCAAGCGCGTGCGTTGCACCATCCACAATGGAGCCTGATACCATAACAAGTGGCGTGACAAGGAGGGCAATACCAAGTAAAGCAATGGTTGTGGCTGCCAGACCTCTGCGACCACCATATACACGCTGCAATTTTTGGGTAAGCGGCATTAAAGCGACGGCTATAATAGCGCCCCAAATAACCGGAAGTATGAAGGGTTTGATGATGTCGTACGTAAACATCAGCAAGACAAAGATCAAGCCAATGCGTATTGCTGATTCCACCATATTACTGATGAAAAGCTTACTGTCGATTTTTACCGATTGTTTATCCATTTTTGTTTACCTGATGATCAATGTTAGAACTGACGAGACTTGAAACAACAATCGCCATATAAAAAACACCTGTGATGGCCTCTAAATACACCACGACTTGAGCCAGTGGTGTTAGAGGACTAATGTCGCCATAACCGAGCGTGGTTAAGGTAACGAAACTGAAATACGCTGCATTGGAGAAGTTCTGCCCCCAAGAAATCGCTTCCATACCGGTAAAGGCTTCAGGCGAAAACTCAAGCAGGATGAGGTAGGCAATCGCCCACATCAGACCAAGCAGCAAGAAAAGCGCTACCGAGCCAATGACTTTGTTGCTGTTGACATGGCCGGTGAAAAGAATCTGTCTTGCGATGGATTTAAAAGTGCCGAAAAAGAACGCAAAGGTGAGGGCAAGCATCACCACATTCATCTCTCTGATGTCGAAAACGGTCTTGATCACAATCACAAGAACCCAAACACCAAACAGGCTGTAGAGGAAACGAGACCAGGTTTTGTCAAAGCGAAGGCTCGCAAAACAGACGATAAACGTCAGAACCGTGAAAGCCTGAAGTATGTGTTCAATCGTCCCTTCACCTACGACTTGTGCCATCGCACTCCCTAGCAACAAAATCACTAGTGCTAAGGTTAGATAGAAGAAGTTGTTTTCTTCATTAATATTTTTGAGGTTTTTACCAATGACCATGGCTCTTCTCACTTAGTTATTGTTCACTTTCTGCGGATGACTCTTTCATCACCATGATGGACGCAGAAAGCCCGAATCGAAGATCAACATCTTCAGGAAGTTCTTGTAGGGAGATTCGCACCGGAATACGTTGTGCTAGGCGAATCCACTGAAAAACAGGGTTTACGTTTGGAAGAAGGTTGTAGCCGACCGTGCCGTCTTTGGGCGCAATACCCCAACCAATCGAGTCAACCGTCGCGTCAATTGGCGTGTCTGGGTGAGACATCAAAGTGACACGCGCTTGGCTGCCAGGTTCGATTTGCGCAAGTTGGTTTTCACGGAAGAAACCAAATACCCAAAAGCTGTTTTTGTCGATCAGTGCGAGCAGTGGTTGGTTTGCGACCGCTTGCGTACCGTTTCTAATATCGAGGTTAGATACAAAACCATCGACGGTCGCATAAACTTTGGTAAAGCTGAGGTTAAGGCGTGCTGATTTTAGTTGTTCTTCTGCCGATTTGATTTGCAGTAGCGATTCTTCGTAAGCGATTTCACGACGAATCAGATCCTTATGAGAAACTGCGCCACGGTCTTTGGCACGAATGTCTTTTAAGCGGTCATATTCGATTTTTTTACCGCGAGAGCTAACAATGGAGCGCTCCAGTGCTACTTCGGCTTGAGATAACGCAACCTGGTAAGTCGCAGGGTCGATTTCAAACAGTAAATCCCCCGTTTTTACTTCTTGGTTGTCTTGCACCGCGACATTTACAATTGGGCCTGATACGCGAGGAGCCACTTTGATGACGTTAGCACGCACTTGCCCATCTCGTGTCCATGGGTTATTAAAGTATTCCTCAAACTTTTGATAGCCGAGCCAAGCTGCGCCACCAAGAATGACAAGATTGAGTGCGATTACGAATAGTTTTTTCATCTTGTTTGGCACCTAAAATTGAATATAAAAGCTGTCGATGGCCACCACATAAGCGACCATGATGGCAATAAACGTCAGAGACGGAAAAGCGATGAAGCGAGACAAACGTGTCTTGTTCAATATCATCACCGTTATCCACGTGGCCGTGACGGCGAGAAAGAGCACGAGTAGCGTAGGAGAAAAGTAAACGTCTCCCCAAGAGAGTTCATGAGGCATTACCGATCCTCCGTTTTGTTTTCATCACTGGTCTCAGCCGGAGTTTCGAGTCGCAAAGGCGGCAATACGCGGTTTTCTTCATTTAAATAACTTCCCCAGTCAGTGCGCTCTGTCATCTGCGTGGCAATCGATTCACTGATGAAAGGCTTGCCTGTTTGGGTTTGCCAGCCTCCACCGAGGGCTTTGTAGAGCGCGACAACTTGGTTCGCAACATTACCTTTGATCGTTGCGTAGCTGTCTTCTGCGCGGGTCATTTTTTCTACCGAGTTAAGCAGACGTTCGAATGAAATTTGTCCGTTTTCGTACTGTGTCATGGATATGTTGAACGCACGAATGGAAGAGTTGACCGATTGCAAGCGTAAATCTTTTTGCTGCAAATACAGGTCATACGCTTCGATTGCATTGGTGACTTCATTAACGGCTTGCAGTACCTTTTTGTTGTAGTTCGTCAGCGTTTCTTGGAAGCGAGCATCTTCGAAACGAATGTTATTTTTCACGCGTCCGTATTGGAAAATGTTCCAACTGAACGTTGGGCCAACCACCATGGTGAGCGAATCGCTAAAACTGAAACTGCTGCCATCGGGAACCGTACTGTCGATACCGATGGAACCGAACAACGAAAAGCTTGGGTACAGAGCGGTTTCTGCCACGCCAATCTGCGCACTTTGCGCGCGAGCTTGCATCTCAGAGACTTGCAAATCCGGACGTCGCATCACTAAGTTAGCATCCACTTGCGTATCCAAAAGCGGTGGACGTGGCACAATGGAACGCTCGTCGGTGCCCGATAGCGCCGATTTTCTGCCCGTCGATTTGAACTGGGCTTCGTACTCAGCGATTTGCTTGTGCATCCCATCCGACTGTAGCAGTCGATCTACTTCTTCTGGTAACAGACCCAGTAGCAAAGCCAACACAGTACGTGATTGCTTCATTGCCACTTCGAGGCTCGGTAACGCTGCTTTGGTGGTGTAGAGTTGGTTTTTAGCTTGTTGAACGTCCAATTCTGTAACGTTGCCAGAGTCGAACTGCACCTGAGTAATACGTACGACACGCTCTTGAATCTCGATATTGCGGCGAGACAGCAAAATACGTTCTTGGAATGTGCGATAGTTGATGTAATTGCGCGCCACTTCGGCGGTTATAGTGACCATGATGTCGTGATACGATGCGATGGATGCGTAGTAACCCGCTTCTGCCGACTCAATTCCGCGAGCATACTTGCCCCAAACATCCATTTCCCAAGCAGCATCAAACGACAAAGTGGCGTTATTCACGCCCTGATCATTTACGTAGGCACGCGCTAGGTTTCCTGACACGGTTTGAACTTGTGGGTATTGCAAGCCCGTCGAAATACCAAGCAATGAACGTGCTTGTACAATTCGTAGCCCTGCGGCTTCTAAATCGAGGTTTTGTTTGCTCGCCAACTCAACCAGCTGATTAAGAGTCGAGTCATTAAATTGCTGCCACCATTGTTGTAGCTGTTGCTCTGATTGCTGCGTATCTTTGGCTGCTGCTTTTTGCACCGACCAGTCACTTGGCAGTGGCGCCTGCTTTGGATGAACATAATCTGGTCCTACCGTGGTACACGCACTGAGTCCGAGCAAAGAAAGTATGGCGAGGCTTGGTTTGGTTAGTTTTGGAAGCATCATATCCCCACCTTTAAAAACGCTTCTGTTGTAAGTTCACCCAATCGATATCCTCGTAGGTTTGCTTGCAATGCTTGATTGCTTCGAACACGTTCCGTTTTAAATTCAGCAAGATATAAAAACCGGCTATCTCTGAATAAGCGTAGTCAGATAAATCCAACTCACTAAAAAAATCTTCCAGTTTATCTTCGAATGTTTGGTAATCCTGACTGTATTGGTCGAATACGGAGTCGAGTTCTTGTGTTGCTTGATGGCTGGCTAAAGCGCCCGCCATCAAAGGAATGATGGAATCGCGGTGCTGTTGGCGAAGCTGAGTAATTAGTGGATTGGTCATCAACTTTTTCTCGGCGGCCATTAAGATGTTGATGTGATTACTGAGTACATCACACGCTTTGCTAAACGCGCCAATCGCTTCTGGCGTGGTTTTATCAAAGTGTTTGTGGTTGATTTTCGAACCCCAGACTTTGAGCTTTTTCGATGAGACATTGAGCGTCACCAAGTGCAAGGCCCGTTTGAGCGGCGTAATAACCGAGCTGGACTGCTGTTGATAGGTAGTGAACAGCTCTCGGGTATGTCGGAAGTAGCGTTCTTTTATGGTCAAAAAGAGGTGTTCTGGTCGTGAGCTAAACGGGAAGTAGTGCGCGAAAATAATCATGAACACCACCATGTAGAACAACAGCATGATCGTCATGAGGATCCCGAAGTGATAAAACATGTTGTTGTCTAAACCAAGAACAAACAAGCCAATCATATAGAAAATCGTCACTGGCCCGTTAAACAGATAAAAGCCGATAAAGGTGTAGATAAAGATGAACAGGCCAAGTTCTAACCCGAGATCCAATTGCGGAAGAATGAAGACGTAAGAAGGCACCGCGAACAAGAAGCCGAAAGTGAACAGCACAAGCAACAAAATTGGGTGCACAGGCACGAACGACAGCAAAGACATAAACATGGTCGAGAAGACCACGAATGAATAGCCGCCTGATGGATTGAAATAAATCCAAATCAGTCCAGCAACCCAATAAGTGACAAAGGTTTTGACCGCGGTTTTAAAGTTTTCTGCGTCCCACCATAGAAACTTGCCTTTCGGTTTCGGCAGTGGCACGTCAAAGGAGACATTGTTCGTCACAGAGTCAATACAGCTAATGCTCTCCGCTAAACGCGACAAGTTTTGATGCATCAGTTCCAATAGGTGACCAAGCGTAAGCGCAGAGCCTTTCTCTAGGTGAGCTGCGTCTTCAAGCAACGCTTGGTTGTATTTGACTTTGAATTCCTGGGCACGATAAGCGGGTTCTTTTTCGTCCCAGACTTGTTGGCAGGTATCAAATAGCGCGTCAATTTCCGCCACGGCTTGATCAAAGTTGCTGATGCTTTCACGGTCTTGCTGGTGGCTAAAGTGGCTGTGCGCCGCGACGGTCAATTGTTGCGTTACCTGTTTGTTCAAATGAACCGCTAAGCGCCACTCTTTCATGTAGGCCGACACGTCGCTGCATTCCACACTGACCGTGGCAAAACGCTGTTCGAGCACATTTTGAGCGGCAAACATCTGTTCGATGAGAGTGTCCACGCTAGGTTGTGGCTCTTCAGCTTCTGGATTTTCTTCTCCGCCTTCTTGAGGAGAGATTTGCCCTGCCGATTTTTGCTCGAAATTTTGCAAGATAGCGGTGAACAACGCGCGTTGTGCTTGGTTGAGTTGTTCGATGAGCTGCCTTAGGTTTTGTTCTGTTTTGGTCGGGAATAAGAAAGTCCCCACGAGTGTGTAAACCACCACCCCAAACACTGTCATATAGGCGCGGTCAACGCCATAAAGAAACGCACCCTCTGCGTCACCGCCATTGGACATCATCAACGTCATCACACCGGTCAGCATGAGTAGCGTAGGATCTTTTTGATAGGCATTACGGAAGTAAAAAATGAATGAGACCACAACCGACACGCTCAGCATGTACAGCAAGCGGTCTTGAGCAAACAACCCCACCAGTAACAAGCCAACCACGGCACCAACCAATGTACCTAACACGCGTAAGGTACCTTTGGCGAGGGATTCACGACGACTGCCTGTCGATGCAATCAGCATTACAGTAGTTGCGGCCGTCGATGCTTGCGGCCAACCCATGGCAAACGGGATCAGATAAGCCAGAGTCAGGCTAAGCGATACTTTAATAGCGAATTTTATTTTGTCGTTCATAGTGTCAAAGTTTGCTCAGGCTTATCGTTATAAGTTGATGAATTTCTTATATGAATAGTCAGAATCTTGTTCTGAATAAATTCGGGGGGCGGAATATAGCGGGTGAAAAAGTGTGCTTTGTAAACCCTTTGTCAAAACAAAAAGTGCGTATTTGGCTTGATCTCGTGCTAGTCCTTGGTGTTATTGGTGAAACGCCTAAAACGAGCAAATTCGCGATCTGTGATGATTCTCACTTTTGAAACAAAATCGCTGCATTGTGTGGGCCAATTCTCACCTTATATTCTTCGCCTGGTACCAAAGCAGACCACTTGTACCATCTGCAATGAGCTTTACTGCTTTAAAAAGCATAGATGATGAATGGGTATTTGAGAGGGAAAGTTATTACTTTTTATCGGCTTGCTGATTGTTCGTTTGTTTTTTTGGATCGAGATAAAAAAACCAAAGCGATCCCACCAAGAATGATGCCGCTGGTTGAAAGAGTATGCAGTGAAAGAGGCTCGTGGAGTACGATGCTGCCGAGTAGCAAAGCAATGGCTGGCACAGAAAGTTGGCTGACGGCGGCTTGAAGCAAAGAGAGCTTACGTACGACTTGGTACCAAAGTGTATAACCAAGGCCAGAGGCAATGGCACCAGATGCGATAGCGAGCAACACTCCGCTCAAAGAAAGGTGGATTGAGGACAAGATTAATGGCGAAAGGAGCACGCCAATTATTGATGCTGCGATGAATCCCCACGTGATGCCACTACTTGGAGAAGGCGCTTGTTTACCGAGCGCAGTAAACGCAGCCCAACAAACGCCAGAAATCAACATGAGAAGTGCAGAGCTAATATCGGGGCGAGTGGCAGATGGCAACATCAACCAAACAAATCCAACAATTGAAAGGCCGATACCGATGATTTCGAGAAACTGAAAGCGCTCACCTTGCAACCAATAGATCGCCAGTAATGTAAGTTGCACGGCACCAAACAAAAGCAAAGCACCAGTTCCTGTCGCCAGTTGTAAGTACGCGAAAGAGAAAAGGGCTGCGTAACCAAATAACGCCACGCCAGCAAAAAAGCGAAAGCGAGAAGTTGGCCGATCGGTTTTCCACTGACCTCTCACGACAAGCATTGCGATTAAGGTAATCGCGCCAGATATCAATCGAACGAGCGTGAAGCTTCCTGCATCAATTAACCCTTCTGCCAAGGCAAGTCGGCACAATAATGAATTGGCAGCGAACGCCAGCATTGCAATAGCAGTGAGTAAGAAGGTCGACATCCTTGATCCTTAGCGTGTAAATGAACAGCTAGTGTAGATCCAAAAGAACATTTTTATTAGTTGATAAAGTGATTAGTTATAGCTATCAGAGCAAGAAAGTCATTAAAAATAACCAGAGAAAACCTGACCTTAGCCTGAGTCTTACTGTGGTTGGGAAGGTTGTTTGTACAATGACTTAATGGTGTTTTTCAACCATAGCAATTTGGGGTTGTACGCATTGCGTTTATGCCAAATCATGGTAAATGGAATCAGTAACTTGTCTTGTTGAGTTTTGTCTAACGGAATTGGCAAGCACACCAAATCGAGATGCAGCTTTTCTGTGTAACTTTTGCAATAGTGCGGCGCGGTGGTGATCATGTCATGCGTCGGCTGCGCTGCCATAAAAAGAGATTGCTCAAAGTTGGACATCGTCAGCCCGATAGAGCGCTGTAGCCCTAGTTCCGTTAATACTTCATCCAACGCCCAAGTTTCACTTTTTTCCCAAACAATATTGATGTGTTGGTAGCTCAGAAAGGTCTCGAGATTCCACTCTTGCTGTAATGCCGGATGATCTTTATGTAAATACACTATCGGCAGGTCATAAAATAGAATCTCAAAATCCAAGAAATACGGCAGAAGATCCAACGACTCTTTCGATCTCGGGTGACTCTCTCGGCCGGTAAAACCGATATCCGCCTCGCCTCGAATGATGGCGTCGAGTGAATCGTAATCCCAGTTACTGGTTTTTACTTTCGCTTCAGGGTATCGCTGGTGGATAGCGACGATGAGTCTGTCCAGCACTGTGAGCACTAATGGCGACTCAATCGTGATATCAAAACGCACTCCTTTAGGCGTAATATCGCTGCGTTTTTCTGCAATTTGGCTGCCAATTTGCAGCCATTCTGCGAGATCTTGCTCCATGCTTTGTGCCAAAGGCGTTGGCGCAAGACCTTTAGGTGTTTTGACAAACAAAGGATCATCGAACCAATGACGAAGTTTGTTGAGCGACTTACTTACGGTAGAGGGCGTAACGTTCAGCTTTTTCGAGGCTTTCGAGACGCTTTGCTCTTGCAGCAATAATTGCAGAGTGAACAGTAAGTTTAAATCAAGTCGCGCTAGGGATTTCTTCATAATGGGTATCGTGAACAGGCTTTGGAATCAATAGTATTAGAGCAAGGCTGATTACGCTACCTAACACTAAGATAAACACCAACATATTCAGTGCACTAACGCCGATGAAACCCATAAACCAAATATAGAACGCGGAACTACAAACTTGAGCAATGCCCAGTAGTGAGCTCGCCACGCCAGCTTGTTGAGAGAATGGGCTGAGCGCTTGGCTCATGGCCACGCCAAAGCCACAAGCGAAGCCAGCGCAAATCAGCCCAAGTCCGAACACATAGTAATGAGATTGTCCATCATGGAAATAGGCAGCACTGAGCACGATGCCTGCACAAGCGAGCAATACTTGAGAGGTCATCAATAAGGTTCGCTGCTTAAAAATTCCCAATGCCAATGGTGCCGAGAACGAAATCAACATACTGATCGTCGCAGTACCAGCCATGATGGAAGAATAGCCACCGCGATCAAAACCAAGCATGCTCATCACGACAATTGGTGAAGCGTTAACAAAGGTCAGAATGGTGGTCACTCCAAGTGCAGTAATGATCAGCCTACTGATAAAAAATCGCTCGAAGAAAGTCTCTTGATGGCTCTCTGGCGCTGTCTGTTCTTCACCTTGTTGGCTGGGTAGTGATTCCTTGAGAACAAAAATGGCCAATACACTGACGAGAATGCCCATTCCTGCCATTGTGGTAAACAAACTCGGCCAAGGAAATTTCAGCATAATCAAGTGACCAATCACGGGTGCGATCACTGGAATGATACAGGTGATGCCATTGAGCATCGACAATACTTTCGCGCGGCGTTCATCGTCTAACGTGTCGCGTAAAATCGCGAATGCGACGACATAGCAAGATCCAGCCCCGATGCCTTGGCAAAAGCGAGCAATCAAGAAAGTGTTTGGTTGCTCAGCCATCCCGCCGAGAAAAGACGCGAGCACGAAGATCATCGCGCCGACGACGGCAACAGGCTTTCGTCCCACAGAGTCTGCAATTTTCCCCGCGAATAACATGGTGGTAGCCATGCCAGCTAAATAGATCGAAAACGCAATATGCAACTGAGATTCACTGGCATTGAGATCTGACGCAATTTGAGGCAAACCAACAAGATACAAATCAATGGCAGTAGGGTAGAGTAAAACGAGTGCAAAACTACAAAGTAAAAAACGGGACATGGAAACCTCTCTATCGAATGGTGAGGATAATAGAGTGCTAAACGTTTGCCTGCGAGTGGGAAATACGACACTAGGTATTTCTATTTACGACATACCCTGTATGAATTGAGCATAAAAACAACAAGGAAGATTATGATTACTATTGAAAAGTATTCGCCTGAGCGACATAAACAAACTTGCGAACTTAGCGTGCTAGAAGAGCAATCGCAGTTTACGGTCGCGGATGTGGGTGAAATGCTTACATGTCTTGAACCTACAGAACTTCCGCATCTGATTTTGGCAGACGATGACGTGGTTGGCTTTTTTCTATTTGATGCAGCTTACAGCGAGAAATACGATTTTTGCCCGAAAAACAGTTTAGGCGTGCGTGCTTTGCTGGTGGATCATCGCCATCAAGGTAAAGGCATCGCCAAGCAAGCAATTCGCTTGTTTGGGGACTTTGTTAAATTGCACTATCCAACGTTTGAGTTTCTCTACCTAACGGTTAACTGCCGAAATGTGCCAGCTTATCAGTGTTACCTCAAAGCTGGTTTTGAAGATACTCATGAGCTCTATCATGGTGGTCCAGTTGGACCCCAACACATCATGCGTCAGGCGCTGTAAAAAGGGCTTAGTAAAGATTGTATCCACTCAGCTTTTGCAATAAATTCGATGCAATTAAATGAATAAATCAAGGAAGATATGTGAAGATTGAAGTCGATAATTTAGAAAGACCAGAAGTCATCGCGCTGTTAGAAGAACACTTACAAGATATGTATGCCACGTCACCGCCAGAGAGCGTACATGCGTTAGACCTGGATAAACTAAAACTACCAGCCGTAACGTTCTGGACTGGATGGAAAGATGAGCAGCTGTTGGGGTGTGCTGCGATTAAAGAGTTGGATGGCCAACACGCGGAGCTGAAATCCATGCGCACCACGCCAGCGGCAAGAAACCAAGGAGTGGCATCTCAATTATTGATTCATGTGATTGAGCAAGCGAAGCAAAAAGGCTTGCAGCGCTTGAGTTTAGAAACGGGCTCGATGGAATTTTTTAAACCTGCGCGCCTGTTGTATGAAAAGCATGGCTTTGTGTACTGCGAGCCGTTTGGGGATTACGAACTCGATCCGAACAGTCAATTCATGACCCTAGAACTGAGCTAGGGCCATGAATTTTTAGAAGCTAAATCCAATCGATTTAGAAATTCAGATTCAAGTTGATGGTTGGCGACAACAGGTCTGAACGCTCGTCAGCCAATCGCTTTCTCTTCTCTTTCAGACGTTTGGCATTGTCTTTGTCTGGGTTGCCATCAAGTTGATTATCGATGACGGAGATTTCAGTATCGATTTCTTGGATGCGTTGCTGGCGTTGATATTCTTGATGACCTAACTGGTAGTTTTCAATGAACTCTTTGCTGCTGCACACGCCGTAATATTCTTTGCCTTCGATACCGACAGTGTAACCATTGTCTGGTGAGCAATATAGGATAGTGCCTTTATCAAAGCCTTCTTTCCATTTCGCTCGGTCTGGTGTCACACCCGCTTCACCACAGTCTTCGGTATAGCTATTGATAACGTTTGGATCGTTGCCGTCTCGGCCATCTTGATAACCTACCTTGTACCAGTTCGCCGTCTTGCACTCATCCGGAGACATGCTGGCGCAACCAGAGAGCAAAGTGAGTAAAGCTAGGGGGATTAGCGCTCTTTTCATCAGTTACTGTCCTTTAAACAAAATCGAATTGATAACTCGAGTGTAAAATGAACACTGTTCATATCAATGGTTGAAATCATTGTATTCACAATTGTAGTGACTCATCAGTGTGAGTGATAAGTCCACCACGCTGAATGAGAGGGTGTTTGATTAATATTATTCACGGATTTTGCCTTTGTGGTATCAATCCGATAGCCTTTGCGCCAAAGTAAGTGAACAAGATGTGCATCTAAACAAGTATCGTCAGTGAGGTTAGAACATTGAGCGACCAATCAACCGTCGTCATTATTGAGGATGAATCTGCCATCGCAGAGAACCTGATTCATGTATTAGAGATGGATGGCTACCACGCAGAGTTGTTTGTAACGGCAGGAGAGGGCTTGGCCTTTTTGCAGCATAACTCTGCAGCGTTACTTGTGTTAGACGTAGGCTTACCGGATGGCAATGGTTTTGAATTATGTAAAACCATCCGTGAGTTTTCTGATATTCCCATTATCTTTCTCACCGCAAGAAGCGATGAAATTGACCGCGTAGTCGGCTTGGAGATTGGCGCGGATGATTACGTGACTAAGCCATTCAGCCCGCGTGAAATGTTGGCTCGCATTAAACTTCGAATCAAAGCTAAAGCGCCAATGATGGAGCACAAACCAGAGCCTGTAGCTGTTCCAGAACAACCTCATTTGAACCATGATTTAGTCGCGCAAAACTTCGATTATGGTGTTGGCGGGCAAATGCTTGGGTTAACTGCGGTGGAGTTCAAGATCCTCGATAAACTGATTTCTGTCTCTTCCAATGTATTGAGCCGAGAGCAGCTCATGGTCGCGGCAGACATGGCGCCAGAGGCCGCATACGAGCGCAATATCGATACTCATATCAAAGCTATTCGCCATAAGTTGAAGCCGTTTGGGATGTCTGAACGCATCTGTACCAAGCGTGGCTTTGGTTACTTCTACTGCATTAAAGGTGAATGATGAATCGCTGGCCGAAGATCCCTCTTGGACTCAGACTGTTTTTTCTCTACTTCATCTTAGTCGGGATGACGGCTTACATGGTGAGCAAAACTGTCGTCCAAGAACTTAAGCCAACCGTGCGTCAAACCACTGAAGAGACGCTGGTGGATATGGCGAACTTGCTCGCGGTATTGGCAGAAGAGGACGTTGCAAACGGAAAGTTGTCTGAGAGTCGCTTCTCCAAACTGCTAGCGGCTTATGGGCAGCGAGAACCTCAAGCGCGCATTTGGGAAATTGGCAAAAAAGCGATTAACCATCGAATTTACATCACCGACAAACAAGGCATTGTGATTGCGGATTCTTGGCAGCAAGATGTTGGCAAAGACTATTCGCAATGGAACGATGTGTATCTCACGTTGCGTGGTCAATACGGTGCGCGCAGTACCATCGAAGACCCGAAAGATCCGCTCTCAACCGTTATGCACGTTGCTGCACCCATTTATCACAAAGGCGAAATCATTGGCAGCGTGACGGTGGCAAAATCCAATCGCTCAGTACAACCCTTCATCGATCTTTCTAAACGCAATGTGCTGTTTTGGATGGTGTGGATGAGTGGTTTAGTGCTATTGGCAGGGGCATTGTTTGCTTGGCGAATTCACTCGGCACTGAACAAGCTAGAAGACTACGCGACCAAAATGGGTGAGGGCGAAAAGGTCTCTAAGCCGACATTTCGTATCTTTTATGAGTACGGCACGCTAAGCGACGCATTAGAGAAAATGCGCAACCAGCTCGATGGCAAACAGTATGTGGAAGAGTACGTACAGACGCTGACTCATGAGCTGAAAAGTCCGTTATCAGCGATTAAAGGCGCGAGTGAAATATTGCAAATGCCGTTGCCTGAAGAAAAGGTCACACGCTTTGCTGGCAACATTGAGCGAGAAAGCGATCGCATGCAGTCATTGATTGATAAGCTGCTAGAACTTGCTCGTCTTGAAAAGCGCCCTGAACTAGAACAAGTCGAAGCTATCTCGCTAAAACAAATGGTCAATGAAGTGGTTGAATCGGCGGATGCGCGTTTGAGTGCTAAGTCGGTCACTGCCAAAATCCAAATTGATGACCATCTCTCCGTGTTTGGTGATGCCTTCTTGCTGAAACAAGCCGTTTTTAACTTGATGGACAATGCGCTGGATTTTGTTGATTCGGAGGGATGCATTGAATGGAAAGCTGAGGTCGCGAAAGAGAAAGTGTGCTTGTCGATTTTCAATTCAGGCCCTCGCATTCCCGACTATGCAATGACTCGTTTGACCGAGCGCTTCTACTCCCTCGCTCGGGAAAATGGTGTTAAGAGCACTGGGCTCGGGCTGAATTTTGTTGAGCAGGTGACCAAGCTGCACAAAGGTCAGTTGCAAGTCGAAAACGTCGATGCTGGCGTGAAAGTGACCCTGATTTTACCAACTCCATAGAAACTCCACATTCGCTCCATTCGTTCTCCAAATTGCTGATTTAGATTACTCCCATCAGCAAATGGAGAATGAAACATGAAAAAGATCCTCAATAACCAACTCGGCACGAAGTTCGCCTTCGTGCTGTTTTTGTTTGTCTTACTGCAAATCCCGCTTTCAATGGTCACAGGGCTGATCTCAGAACGCTCATATCGCCAAGATGAAGTCAGAAACGACATCGCACGCAGCAGCAGCGGCGAACAACGCATCATTGGTCCATTCATCATGGTTAACTACACCGAAACCAGTTACCGAGATGACAAAGTACAGATTAAAGAGCGTCGTAAATTCCTCCTACCTAGCACTTTTGATATGAGCGCGAATCTGGACAGTTTTGAAAAGTACCGAGGCATTTACCGCGCGCGTTTATACAAAGCACAAGTGGCACTGAAAGGCACTTTCGATGCAGACGAGCTCGCGGCGTTGCAGGGGCTTGATATTGACAACATGAGCCTAGTGGTTGGCATTGAAGACAGCCGCGGATTGATTCGTTTGGATGACATGACCATGGCGAGCTCTGATATCGAAGTCGCACCGGGAACAGGGTTAAATCAGCTACCACAAGGCTTCCACAGTGCTCTGACACTCGCAGACCTAAACGCAAAGCAACCTTTGGCTTTCGATCTTAACTTCTTGCTGCAAGGTATGGGTCAGCTTCAAGTCACACCAATCGGCAGTCAAACAACGGTTGAATTCTCTTCAACTTGGGCACATCCAAGCTTTATCGGTGATTACTTACCAGTGTCGTCAGAGGTATCTGAAGATGGATTTAAAGCACAATGGGCGAGCAACAACTTCTCAACCAATATCGCGCAGCTGTTCCAAAGTTGTTTGTCATCGAATCACGCTTGTCACGAGCTTGAACAGCGACAAATGGGCGTAGATTTGATTGATCCCGTAGACCACTATTTGAAATCTCACCGAGCCGTTAACTATTCACTGTTGGTTATTACATTAGTATTTGCGAGTTTCTTCTTGCTGGAGCTGTTCCAAGCGCGTCCGGTTCACCCAGTGCAATACGGTTTTATTGGTCTGGCTTTAGCGCTTTTCTATCTATTGCTGATTTCGATGAGTGAACACCTCGGCTTCAACTGGGCGTATGTGGTGTCAGCAGTCGCATCGACGGGGCTTTTAAGTGTGTACGTGAGCGGTATGTTGAGCAACACCAAACACGGCGCGATATTCGGAGCGTGTTTGCTTACTCTCTACGGATTACTGTTTGGCTTGCTACAAGCAGAGAGTTACGCATTGGTAATGGGGACATTACTGTGTTTCGCGATTTTGAGCTTCACTATGGTCATTACACGCAACATCGACTGGTACGCACGAAATAAGAAAGCGGAAGAAAGCGCAAAGGCGAATCATGAAGATGTTTAAACGAGCAATTCTCACAGGGCAGCCAAGCAATATGTTGGAAGAAACGTGCGCTATCCGCCTGCAATTTTCTGCAAAAAATGGACTGAAAAGCTTGGTGTGTTTTATCACATTGGTCGTTATTGCGCTCTATGTTCGAGACAGCTTTATTCGTCCGACATTTGGTGATGTTCTGGTTGTGGTTTGGCTCTACTACTTTCTTGCAAGCTTGTTCTCCATGCCCGTTAACTGGATGGTTTCACTGGTGGTGTTGATTGCGTTTGCCGTCGAGTTGGGGCAATTGCTTCAGGTCGCAGCTTGGCTTGGTATCGAATCTTCATCGCCTCTGGCTGTAATTTTGGGCGCCACATTTGATTGGAAAGATCTGCTGGCTTACTGCATCGGAGGTCTACTGTGTTGGTGGATGGAAAAGAAATGAAAACCGAGATGAAAGCCATTGTGCTACCAAACCGACTCCGCCATTCCAAACGAGGTATTCGTAAGAGGGTCAAAATCAGTTTACTCAAGCGCGTGTACCTTTGGTCACTGACCAATAGAGAACTGCTGTAAACCTCGCCTCTTTATATGAAATACAAAAAGGGAATCTTAACTCACCGGCGCACAGGGTGAGTTAAGATTCCCTTATTATTGACTAAGATATTGAGTTCTTACTTTTAATTAGCTTTCAAATGAAAGTTTCTCGCCGAACGTCTCTTTCCAGTCTTTATCGAACTGTTCAACCGCAGGTTTTACTGCTGGGTGAGCGAACATTTGCGCTGCCACATCGGTTGGAAATGTAATGGCTTCGATGCCCAGTTTCATCACCTCCATCGCTTGTTGAGTGTTCTTGAAGCTGGCTGCCAAAATCTTCGCTGGTAGTCGGTTTTGATCGAGCAACAATTGAAGATCCGCGACCACTTCAACACCGTTGCCGTTCATCGCATCAATGCGGTTTACGTAAGGTGCTAGGTAGTCTGCACCGCACAGTGCTGCTAAGAAACCTTGTTGAGCTGAATAGATAGCCGTGGCAAGAACCTGAATTCCCTCTTTTTTCATTAGCTTAATTGCTGCTAAGCCGGTTTCTGTTGCTGGCACTTTTACCACCATATCGTAAGGCAATTCATTCAGTTGGCGCGCTTCTGCCACCATGCCTTCGACGGTTGAACTCACGACTTGAGCGTGAAAGCGAGGTGTACCGCCAAGTGCTTCTTGCATGCCTGCTAGGGTTTCATTCAGTCCCTGTTTTGACTTCGCCAAAATGCTTGGGTTTGTCGTCACGCCTTTTAGCGGTAGGCACTGGTTAAAGCGTTTTACTTCTGCCACATCAGCAGTATCTAAATAAAGTTCAATCATGGTTTTTACCTTAAACAAAATCTTCGTTTTGATGATGGGATCACTATAGATCTGACAATCGAACGAGATCTTGATTTTGATCAATTGAAATTTCATTTGAAGCTATAATAATTTCATTAAATGAAAGTTAAGTGAAACTTGTAAACGCTCAAATGAAGCTTTCAGTTCGAACAAAGAAAAGCCGCTGATAAGACTTAACCAGCAAGAAACGGATTAAGTACACAGCGGTAGCACAGACCAAGAGGCAAGCAGAGATGTATTTCAATATCCAACGATTCTCTACCCATGATGGCGATGGCATTCGTTCCATTCTTTTTCTTAAAGGATGCAGCTTGTCTTGCCCTTGGTGTCAAAACCCAGAAAGTCGCAGCGAAAAACATTCACTGTTGTTTGATCAGCGAAGCTGTATGGAAGGTTGCCAACTGTGCGTTTCTGCTTATCAAGCTACAACTCAAACCACGGCGGGTAGTGAAACGGTGAGCGATGGTATTCAACGTATCGACAACCAGATCATCATTAATCGCAAAGCCATCAAAGAAGACCAACTGATCGCGCTGCGAGACGTCTGTCCTACGCAAGCACTGACCGTCTGCGGTGAAGAGGCAAAATCAGACATGCTGTTCGACACCTTAATGAAAGACAAACCTTTCTACGATCAAAGCCAAGGTGGTGTGACCTTCTCCGGTGGTGAGCCACTCATGCAAGCGGATTTGGTAGCAGAACTCGCACAGCGTCTGCATGACAACCAAGTCTCTACCGCTATTGAATCGTGCATGCATGTGCCGTGGAAGAACGTCGAAAAAGTCGCGCCGCATATTGATTGCTGGTTGGCGGATTTAAAACATACCGATGAAGAGAAGTTTCTTAGCTGGGCGAAAGGTTCACTAAAACGCATCAAAGACAATTTCCGAAAACTGGCACCTATCGCGAAACGCATTGTGATTCGCGTTCCAGTGGTGCCGGGGTTCAATGACACCATCGAAGAGTTGAAAGACATCATCGATTTTGCGGCTTCACTAGAAAGCTGCCAAGAACTTCACTTGCTGCCGTACCACACGCTCGGCATCAATAAATACCGTTTGCTCGATATGCCTTACGAGTGTTCTGACAAGCCATTAAACAAACCAGAACTGCTAGAAAGCGCCATGCAATACGCAAGCGAAAACACCCAACTTAACGTGATTGTAAGAGGTTAACTATGGACCTGAATTACCTTCCTGAGCGTATCAAAGCGCACAAATCGGCACTGGTAAATATCGTAACGCCACCTGTCTGTACCGAGCGTGCAGAGGCATACACTCGTGCTTATCAAGCAAACGAAGACAAACCTGTGATTGTCCAACGTGCGCTAGCACTGCAAGAGCATTTACGTACTCGTACTATTTGGATTAAACACGATGAGTTGATCGTCGGTAACCAAGCGAGCAAAGTGCGCGCTGCGCCTATTTTCCCAGAATACACTGTACGTTGGATTGAAGCGGAAATTGATGAGCTAGCCGACCGTCCTGGTGCAGGCTTTGCGGTTACTGAAGAAGATAAGCAAAGCATCCACAGCATCACACCGTACTGGCGCGGTAAAACCGTTCAAGACCGTTGTTATGGCTTGTTTACTGATGAGCAGCAAGAAATCTTAGCCAGCACCATCATTAAAGCTGAAGGCAACATGACTTCGGGTGACGCGCACCTTGCGGTGGATAACGAAAAAATCTTGAAGCTAGGCATGAACGGCTTGCTAGAGGATGTTCGTCAGCACCGTGCTAACAATGATGTTTCGACCTTTGAAGGCTTGAAGAAAGAGCAGTTCTATAAATCAGTCGAAATCGTACTGCTTGCGATTCAAGATCACATAGTGAGCTACGCTGAATTGGCGGCAAAAATGGCGTTAGAAGAGACACGCCCGCTGCGCAAAGCTGAGTTAGAAAGCATTGCGGCAAACTGTCGTCATGTCGCGAGCCACGCACCAGAAAACTTCTGGCAAGCACTGCAATTGAGCTACTTCGTTCAGTTGATGCTACAAATCGAATCGAATGGTCACTCGGTTTCTTTCGGTCGTATGGACCAATTCCTAAACGAATTTTATGTTCGCGATATCGAAAACGGCGCGATTGAAAAAGACTTCGCATTAGAGTTGCTGCAAAGCTGCTGGTTGAAGCTGCTTGAAGTAAACAAGATTCGCTCTGGCGCGCACTCAAAAGCCTCCGCAGGTTCTCCGCTGTATCAAAACGTGTGTATCGGCGGTCAGAAGTTGAATGAAAAGGGTGAGCCTGAAGACGCAGTGAATTCACTTTCTTGGGCGATTCTGGAGTCTTGTGGTCAGTTGCGTTCGACGCAACCTAACTTGAGTGTGCGTTACCACGAAGGTTTGAACCAAGAGTTCTTAATGGGCTGTATTGAAGTGATTAAATGCGGCTTCGGCATGCCAGCGTTCAACAACGATGAGATTGTTATTCCTGAATTCATCAAGCTCGGCGTAGAGAAAGAAGACGCTTACAACTACGCATCTATCGGCTGTATCGAGACGGCGGTTCCGGGCAAATGGGGGTACCGTTGTACGGGCATGAGCTTCATTAACTTCGCTCGTATCCTGCTCGCTTCATTGAACGAAGGTGTGGATGCAACAACGGGTAAAGCTTTCTTGCCGCACGATAAGTCATTAGCAAAAGGCAACTTTGAGAACTTTGAGCAAGTGACAGCTTCTTGGGCAGAGCAAATCCGCTACTACACCCGTAAATCGATTGAGATTGATACAGTCGTCGACAGCGTACTTGAACAGCAAGCACAAGACATCTTCTGTTCAACGCTGGTGGATGACTGTTTAGCTCGCGGTAAAACCGTGAAAGAAGGCGGCGCGAAACACGATTGGGTATCTGGCTTGCAAGTCGGTATCGCAAACTTGGGTAACAGCCTAGCAGCAATCAAACATCTTGTTTTCGATGACGCGCAAATCACTCAGCCAGAGCTGGCAAAAGCATTGGCAGAAGATTTCGACGGCATGGAGAACGAACAGCTTCGCCAACGTCTTATCAACTTTGCACCAAAATACGGTAACGATGATGACGCGGTAGACCAACTGCTCGCAGACGCGTACCAAGTGTACATTGATGAGCTAGAGCAGTTCGTTAATACGCGTCATGGGCGTGGCCCAATTGGCGGCGGTTACTACGCAGGTACATCAAGTATCTCGGCAAACGTCCCATTTGGTGCTTCAACCATGGCGACGCCAGACGGTCGTAAAGCGAAAACACCACTGGCAGAAGGTGCAAGCCCGTCATCTGGCTCAGACCGTTTAGGTCCAACAGCGGTATACAACTCGGTTGGTAAGATTCAAGCGAATAAGATCCTTGGTGGCGTGCTGCTTAACCAGAAGTTGAGCCCGGCAGCGGTTGAGTCTGAAGGGGACAAGCTCAAGCTTTCTATGTTGATTCGCACCTTCTTCAACCACCACAAAGGCTGGCACGTGCAGTACAACATCGTCTCTCGCGAGACCTTGCTAGCTGCGAAGAAGAACCCTGAACAATATCGTGATCTTGTTGTGCGAGTTGCAGGCTACTCAGCCTTCTTCACCGCGCTATCACCAGATGCTCAAGACGACATCATCGCACGTACCGAGCACGAGCTATAAGTACACTGACTAACTGAAACAAAAGGCACCGATTGGTGCCTTTGGTTTGCATACTTAATCCGCAAATGACTATACCTGAACGCATTAAAGCTTGTGCAAAATGGTCACGCATTTCTTCGTGATGTTGTCGTACTCTTTCGTCATGTAAGCGGTAGTGATCGCGCCCTCTTTCATGATGCAAATGGCATCGAGTAATGCAGCGTTGTCTGATTTGAGATAGTGATGAATTAGCTCTCTGACTTGCTGCTTATGGTAGCGGCAATACGTTGCGATCTCGCCACTGTCGTCACTGAATTCCGCGGACGTATTGATGAAAAAGCAACCGCGAAACTCGCCCAACTTTTCTTCAGAGCCATGAAACCAGCCGTTGAGTGCTGTAAATAACTGATCGATCACCTCCGCGCACGTTTGTGCTGAAGAAAGCTTTTCCTCCAACCATTCCATAAATACTTGGTGGCGTTGTTCTAATGCGGCGATGATAAGCGCTTCTTTGCTCTCAAAATGGTTATATAGCGTGCGTTTAGCCACGCCGGAAACATTGAGGACTTCATTGATGCCAATAGAGTTGATGCCTTGTTTATAAAACAGTGACAAAGCTGTGTCGATCAATAACTGTTTCTTTTTGTTCATAACTACGTCCTCAAAAAGTTCCATAAACACATATTGACAAAGGTAGACAGATTTGTCTATTTTATTTTGTAGACAATTCGGTCTACTTTGAGGTGTTTATGAATAATTTAATTTTATCGTTGGTTGCCGGGCTTGGCGCTACGTTGGCTATTGGCGTATTGTCCTACGCTGAGGTATCACTGACGGAGGTTGTACTCCTGATGGCACCATTTGGTGCTACCGCAGTACTGGTGTTTGGGGTGCCTAGCAGCCCTCTCGCTCAACCAAAAAACGTGATCATTGGTCACTTCATTACGGCATCTATCGGTATTGCGTTTAGCCAGTATGTTGACGTCACGCCGGTCACGCTCGCGATTGCGACGGGGCTAGGTGTGTCTGCGATGCTGATTACGAAGACCACTCATCCACCTGCGGGGGCAAATCCAATTTTGATCATGGCGTCTGGGCAGGGATGGAGTTTTCTCTTCACGCCTGTCCTGATTGGCGCGGTAGTGATTGTTCTGGTCGGTAAAGGGTTACAGTTGCTACAAAATCAGTACCTAAACCCTCGACTGAATGGTCAGAAGACCTAGTCGGATTGTAGTTAGAGCCGCGAAAGGGAGTGATCTCTTTTGCGGTTTTATCTTTTGTCGGTTTGCAAAAACAAAATCTGATTCTCTCTTGGTATTCAGTCGTATACATCAACATGGTAGTTAAATTGGTACAATGCGATGAACAGAATCCACCCTAAGAAACTATTGCACAGTAAATGGACGGCAATTTCACCTAAAAACAAAGAGAAGCATTTTGTCGTGACAGAAATGGAACTAGATGAAGATGGTAACGTTGTGAGATGTGTCATCGAGGCAGTCATGAGTAAACGCGACCGAGAGATGAACTGGCAAGACCTAAAAGACTCTGAGCAATGGATGCAAGGGTGGAAGTGAGTGACGCTTTGTTGTTGGGCGAATCAAGCAGAAACGTGCGTTGCGAGTAGGCAAAAGTGGTGCTATCTGATACGTTGATAATTCGTTCTAACGCCCACTCAAAGGATTAATTATGATTGATTTCGACAATTCCTCTGTATTTAAGCTTAAGCCGATTGACGTTTCTAATGCCAGAGAAGACTTCCTTAAGTTCTTGATTGATGGTGAGACTATTTTCGCTGCTTTTAAAACAGTTCGTGACCAAGTGGTGTTTACGAACAAGCGAGTGATAGCGGCAAATGTGCAAGGGATTACCGGCTCAAAAGTGGATTACACTTCTTTGCCTTACAGTAAGATCAATGCATTTTCTATCGAGACCTCTGGTACTTTTGATTTGGATTGTGAAATCGAGTTCTTCATGAGTGAGGTGGGAAGAGTGCGTTTTGAAATTAAAGGCTCGTTTGATTTGATTTCTTTCAACCGTATGGTTAGTGAGTATGTACTAGGTTAAGGGATTAGAAATGAGAGCTTCGCTGAGAGACAAAATTATAGAGGTCTGTGACAAAAAGATCGCGAGTAAAGGTGAATTGGTTGGTCTCTCATTTTATGCGTTTTTCGCTAATAAAAATGACGACCCAGAGCTGTTGATGGAAGCGGCTACGTGGTGGATTCAGACTCATCAGCTCGACCACTTCGAAAAAGCAGTAAAAATAAAATCAATGGTCGAGTCGGGGAGCTAAATTAAAAAAAAGAAGTAAAGAAAGCAGACAAATGCTAATAACGTTGCGGATAAAACAGGGTAGATAATGTAAGAGTCCTGCTTGTTGGTTCGTTGAAAACATAGCGAAACAAGTAAGACGTTATAAACTACAAGTAACAAGCTGATCATGGTTCCGCTGTTTAGTGTCATACTTGATAGCTGAGTTAAGAAAAACGCCAATAAAAGGTAATCGAAGACAATGAGCCATAAAAAGGCTTTCTTTAGTAAGTCGCTTTTTCTTTTTTCGGATGATGTTATGTGCATATAGAACTCAACTAAAAAGTCACAGTAACAGAGGCTTTGGTTAGAGAGGTCACCAAAAGAGTGGTGACCTTTTAAGATTATAATTCTTGAATTTTTACTTCGCTGGTGGCGGTATCGCCGGAGTAATTGATGACTTCTTGACGAATGACTGGTTGGTTGAATTCAGCCTTATCTTTCGCTTTTTGCAGTTCGCTTTCTTGGTGGTTGCCAAAAAGGGTCTCAAGCACTTTAGCGGCAGGAGTCGTTAAAACAAACAGCTCAATACGACGGTTTTCGCTAGAATCTGGCTCATCAGGATTAAGCAGCGCTCTATCTGACATACCCGTTACCTGCATTACTCTATCATCCGGCATACCGCCTTCAACTAACGTATTTCTTGCTACGTCTGCTCGAGAGGCTGATAACGCCCAGTTAGATTGACGACCAAAACGCTTTTTAAATGGAATTGCATCTGTGTGTCCGCTGATGATCAGAGGGTTGTTAACACGATGAAATACAGGTGCTAGTGCGAGCAGTAAATCTTCAAAAAAAGGAGTAAGTTCTGCACCACCACGGCTGAACATGTGCTGTTTGTAATCATCTTGAAGGACGATACGCAAACCTTGTGGTGTCACCGTGACGTTTACATTTCCCTGCGCATTAATTTGGGCAGTCATTTGCTCAATTACTTTCGCTAGTGCGGCAAGTTGCTCTTGAGTATCGAAGTTACCAGGAATCAAAGAATCAATTTCTGGTCCATCCCCATCACCTTTGAAGTAGGAGCTTACCACATGGTTGGAGTTGTGTTTACTTGGCACAGAAGAGTCCTGTGCCAAGTCGATAGGAGAAATACTTTGTGACGTATCAAATGGGTTGCCGTAACTCTTGTCGAATACGCTTGAACTATGCAAGTGGGCAACAATCGCTTTACGCTCTTCTTTGTCTACCACCTGCATAACCCAAAGTACAAGAAACAGCGCCATTAGGGCGATCATGAAGTCAGCAAACGCGACTTTCCACGCGCCGCCATGAGACGACTCATCATGGCTGTATACTTTGGCACGTTTGAACACTACATGCTCTTGTTTTTGCATTATCCCTCCTGTTCAGCTAACCACTTCTCCATTTGGTTGAATGTTGGTTTGATGTCTAGCTGAATATGTTTACGACCAGCGTCAATGGCGAGCAATGTCGGCTTTTTCGCTACGTAGGCAACCAAGGTTGCACGAACGCACTCAAAAGCAGTCATATTACGTTTTACTCGCTGAGCCATGGCGTTACTTAGTGGATCTAAGCCACAGTAACAACCGAAAATACCAATGAATGTACCAACGAGAGCTGCCGCAACGTGATAACCAATCATAGCGATTGAGCCATCAATAGCTTGCATGGTGATAATGATGCCACCAACTGCTGCAAGAATACCGAAGCCAGGTAGTGCTTCTGCTGTACGCTGTAGTGAGCGTGAAGGTAAAAGCATTTCGTTCTGTATTGCTTCGATTTCTTGCTCTAGCAGTCCCTCTAATTCATGAGGCGACATCTGTCCCATTGCCATTAAACGTAAATTGTCAGTAATGAAAGAAATTAGGCGATGATCTTCTGCGATCGTCGGGTAAGCGAGGAACATAGAGCTTTGCTCCGGAGCCTCAATATGAGAATCCAGAAACTTGTATCCGCGGTTTCTCGCTGTCTCTAGCAAGTTGTTGAGTAGTGCCATTAATTCCATGTAGTACTCATGCTCTTCTGTTGGACCTTTAATGGTCGCTGGCACTTGGCGACGCATTTCTTTCAGTACATGAGGCGGATTACCGATGATCAGAGAACCAGCAGCGGCGCCAATAATGATAAGGAATTCGGCTGGCTGCCAGATAGCACCTAAGCTACCACCGGCCCACATATATCCACCGAAGACGCACACCAGGATAGTGAGCACTCCAAAAAACTTTTGCATCTTGTGACTCCTAAGAGGACATTAATTGGTTGAGTTGTTTCAGCGCTTGTTTGTGAAGCTGACATATACGAGGTGGTGTCAGATCCAATACCAGAGCTATTTCGTGTAAGTTGAGTTCATGTTGATAGAACAGAGTCAGGAGCAGTTGATCACGCTTAGGTAACTTACCCAAAGCACTGTCTAAACTACGACGAATATGTTCATGTTCCATGCCATCGTATTGTCCGCCAATGTAGCTATCACCGCTGCTCTCCATCAGTTGATCAAGGCTTTGCATCTCGCCTGCGAGAGCGGCATTTTGACGGTTGTAATAATCTTGCTCATTCGTCCCTAAAGCCTGGATGATTTCGGCATCCGTTGGCATTCGACCTAACGTTCGAGTGAGATCTCGAGTCACGTCGTTGAGCTCGTGGGCTTGTTGACGAGTCTTACGTGAACGCCAATCTAGTCGGCGTAATTCGTCTAAAATAGCTCCCCGAACTCGACAAACGGCGAAAGCAGGAAAGTGAGGATCGTCAACATCGCCATATCGGCGTCCAGCCTCGACTAGAGCGATAAGGCCTATCTGCTGCATATCTTCAATACTACAGTGAGAAGTGGCATGAACGCGCAGCTGGTTAACTACGCGTTTTACCATGACCTGATGACGTTGTAGCAATGCGTTTTCATCAATTGGTCGTGACGGTGTTGTCACTTCCTCTTCTGTGGTGTAAGTGTCTTGTACATTCATGTCTAACATGGTTGTGCTCCGTTATTGCACAACATATTTAGTCAACAAAACATCGTCGATTTCTCGGACGATGTCTGTTTTAGCAAAAGCGAGTAGAAGCGTTTGCTTCACTTCGTCTTGCAGAATATCGATGGCACCCGCTTGCTGTAACTGATCAAACGTTTTGTCGCTAAACAGTTTTAATAGAGAGTTTTGTACCATAGGCATGTATTCATCGATCTCTTTGATACGCTCTGGACGGCGTGTCTCAATTGCCAGTTCTAGCATCACAAAGTGAGTCTGTTTCTTGCCTTTAACGGTCAAAACGACTTTGTCCAAAGGATGGAAGCTAGGACCTTTACTTGTCGGTTGTTCTGTGACCAAAAAAGACAGTGGAGAGTCTTCGATCAGTGAACCAGAGTCAGGTGACTCTTGAGCGTGTTTGTTTAAGTACCAGATTCCGCCCATAATTGTGACGGCCGAAACGAGGGCACTGGTGATGATCATGGCGATAAACAGGGCGATCATTTGTTGTTTGGTCATAACCTTTTTCCTCGAAGATTCACTAAGCTTGAGTGCTTAGCCAGTGTTCTGAATAGTTAGTTGTTGTCGTGGTTTGGAATGCACCAGATTCTCGTGCGGCGAAAATATTGGCGTCTTCTTCGTTTGCATGTGGGTCATTTCGACCTTGGTTTTGATCAGAGCCAACATTGACATCGACATGAACGAAGTTTTGCTCTTGTAACTCAGTACGCAATCGTTCCGAAACTTGCATTAAAGCTTCTCGTGTTGCTGCGGCATTGGCGTTGATGTGGACACTCAATCGGTCACCTTCAACACGTACAAGTAAATCCAATTTCCCTAAGTCTGGTGGGTCTAGGCGGATTTTTGCTTCTTGTACATTTTGTTGAGCTTGGAGCGTCACGCGATCATGTAATACTTGCATCATTTGCTCCCCCCACTTTCCGGCAGTGGTATCAACACGCACCGCTGCCCACTCAGAGCCTTGAGCTTGAACATGACTCGTCGCAACCGGTGAATGTGCAGGTTGTGTTGTAGGAGCTTGTGCTTGAAGTAGAGAGGCGGTTGGTTGCCCTTGAACAGGTTGATTCAAAAGAGTTTGAAACTCAGCACCGGAGATAGGCAAACGCGAACTCGATGAAGTCGGCAGACTTTGCTTCACATCTTGTTTTGATGATGTGTTTAACATAGCGTTAGACGAATCTTGAGTAACAGACTTAACTTCGCTCGCAGTCATTAAAGATGACGCTTTTCCTAGTTTCTCAGCCTGCTTCTCTGCCATGGTAATCATACCCTGGGTTAAAGCTTGAGCTTGCGCTGCAAGATCAGTCGATTCTGTTAACCCTAGTGTACTGGTCAAGTTGGCATCCGGATCTGAAGCTGAGCGGTCATCAGTATCAAAACCATGACTTTGTACTTTGTTTGCGCTGTTCAAAGTAGAGGCCGTAAGGTGAAAACTCGGTACCGCTGACGCAGAGTTAAAGTCTTGCTCACCATTCTGCTTGTTCCCTGATTTAAAACCATGAGAAAAGCCGTGTACCGAGTTCGCTTGCTTGATGTGACCCTCATTGTTAGCTGGCGAATTACCCGAGTGCTGAGTTGAAGAAGGTATGATCATTGAGTTAGCTCCATGGTCATTGCTAATTGATAGGCCATAGCGCGTTCTTGATGGTCATTGACCATGTTCATCTCTTTTTTCAACTCGTTGGTCGACTTCTCTAATACTGCGAAGGCATTAGCGTGCACTGTTTTCGCTCGCTGGATTTCAGGTGCAAGCTTAGGATCTTTCAAAAAAGGCTTGTGACTGATCAAAAGCTCTCGCAACTGCAAGTCGTACCGCTTGAGCGCATGCCAATCGGCCGTTTTTGCGGCGAACTGGATGAGCTGAGATAAATGACGGAATCGCTCTGGCGATACTTTATGCTTGTTGTCCAAAATTCATCCAACCTTCACGAATGTTACCCATTACACGCTCAACGTTAACCAAGCGATTTGCATCGTTTTGCACGCTAGCGTAATAAAGTTCGACTTGGCAGAAGTCATACAGCTGGCGTAGGTTTTCCGCAATTTCACCGCCGTTTTCATCATCTAGAGCACTTGTTAGTCCAATCAAGATGTTCATGCATTTGTTGATTCCATTCCCTTTCTCGGCCAAACGATTTGCGGCTAGGTGGCCGCGAATACGTTCAACTTCATCGAGTAGGCCATCGATTAACATGATGACCAATTGGTGTGGATTTGCTGCTGCCGCTTGAGCGTCGAGATCGACTTGTTGGTACGAATCGTAACCAGAATCCATAAGCATGAATATTTCTCCTAAATTTGGAACCAAATGTCTTATTTTTGAGCTTTAAACATGGACATGGTTTGGTTCATTTGGGTCATAATTGAATTCATTTGAGTGAATTGTTTGAGATAGCGGTTGTACGACATTTCGTACTTACGCTCTAAATTGGTTTGTTTATCTTTGATTCGGTCTAAGCTTGACTGTATTGCGTCTTTACGCGTGCTGAAGGTACCTGATGAGAACTTCAAGAAAGGCTCTACCATTGCGTCAAGAGAATCTAGCAAAGCGTCATCCCCATTAAACAACGCCTCTAAGCCTGCGCTATTTGTTTGTTGAGCTTCTTTGAACTTTTCTTGATCAACTTTCATTTTACCGTTGCGGTCTAGGCTCACGCCGATCTCGCTTAGGCGCATACCATTGTGTTCACCTCGGATTAACCCCGTTAACTGACTCTCAATAGAACGCAATGTCGAGTCGCTAGCGAGCACGCCGCGTTTCTGATCTTCACCGCCAATTTGGGTGTACTGATCGATAGTCGAAACAAGGGCATTGTAGGTTTCCACAAACTTATCTAGTTGTTCTTTAGTGCCTTCGCTATCAGCTCCAATTTTTAAACCGATTGGCGAATCTCCCGCGGCTTGCGGTTTAGATACGGTAATGTCAACACCGTCGATGACACCTTCAAAAGTATTACTTGCGTTGGTTAGTTTCAGGCCTGAGTCTTTTGCACCTAGCCACATAACCGCATCTTGCGGAGCGTTAATTTGCTTGAGGTTGGTGAAGGCGTCTTCAAACCACGCTTGGCCAGTACCCGTTGCAGATACGTTGATCTTATTTTCGACACCAGTCTCAGTGCTCGATAGCATAAAGTGTGTTTGACCATTCGAGCGAACTAGAGTGGCGTTAACGCCAGGGTTATCCGTGTGATTGTTAATCGCGCTTGCTAAATCACTGATCGTTGCAGTGCCGTCACCATTAACATCAACGGAGGACAAGTCTAGAGTCATTGTTTCACCGTTGATGGTGAATTCTAAAGATCCAGTTGTTGGTACTTCTGTCGTTGCCTCAAGGTCTGCAGGCATACCTGTAGATACTTGATGTGCTGTTGCCACTTTTTCTACAAAAATCTGATAGTTACCCGTTAGCGCTTTAGCATCCGCGTTTGCAGTAAAGTTACCTTCTTGAGAGAGTGTCGCACTGTTTTTGATGATGCTGTTTGTGCTGTTATTCATCTCTTTCATTGCAGTACGAAAATCACGTAGTGCGCTTTCAACTTTATTAAAAGCTGACAGTTGTGACTGGTACACATTAGCTTGCGCTTGGTAACGGTTTTTGAATGGGTTTGTGTCCAATTGTGCGAATTGGGTTGCCATTTTTACTGGGTCTAAAGAACTCATGAGGTGTGCTCCTCTCATCTCTTATTGGCTTGAATACTTTGAATGCTACGCCTTAGTTTAATTATCAGTGGCAAGATGCGTGCCGTATATTAAGTTCAATTAAAACAAAGGTTTAAAGCTATTTTGTTTTCTTGGGAGGAAGTGGTGTTTCCACCTTGTTTGTTCCGCCTTCCTCCATGGAAAAAGTAATTTCCTTATAAGAAAAGGCGACCTAAACAAAGAAAATATTTAATTGTATTGACGGTTCTAATTAGGAGAGATGTTTTAATTAGACGTTATATTCAGCCTTTACTTCAGCTTGATTCAGATAATTCTTACAGAGTGCATTAATTGCGTTCTGATATTATTTTTGATATTGCGATGTGCAAGTTTTCTCACTAAAAATTAAATTTTTTACGTTTCAAAGAATGTCAGTTATGAATGAATTTGCGTTACGATTGATGAAATGTGCTCGTGCATATGAAGAGTTCATTAACAAAAAACTATTAAGTAAACAGAGCATCAATTCTGATGAGATAGCTAGTATCTTAAAGGAAGCTAAGTTCAAATTTCCTGAACTTAGAGATAGTAAAATAGGAAGCAAATTAGAGACGATAGAATTAGAACTGTTTAATAAGGTTTTATTTAATATTATGTTGAAATTCGGATTCAGAGTGCCTGAATCTCACAAAGATAATACGAGCTCTATTTATATTCGTAGATAAAAATAAAGCCTTCCATAGGAAGGCTTTATAATTAAGACGATTTAAATTAAGCGCACTATTAACTAAGTAATTAGCGTAGTAGTGACATTGCCATGCTTGGAAGCTGGTTAGTTTGAGACAGAACAGTTGTACCTGCTTGCATCAACATTTGGTTCTTAGTCATGTTTGAAGACTCTACTGCAAAGTCTGTATCCATGATACGACCTTTAGATGCTGTAACGTTTTCTACCATGTTACCAAGGTTAGCCATAGTGTGCTCAAGACGGTTGATGTTCGCACCGAAGTCTGCACGAGAGCTACCAATTTTTTCTACTAGACCGTCAGCGCCGCTGATTTTGTCTAGTGCTGCTTTTGCTTTAGTCGCGTCATCGATACCATCTGTAATTGCTGCATCAGCAAGAATAGTAGTGATTTCACCGATACCTGCGCTTGCGCTTACAGTCAATGTTTCAGCAGAAGATGCACCGATTTGGAATGTTACGTCACCTGCACCGAAGCCGCCGCCTTTAAGAAGGTTTTGACCACCGAACTTAGTGTTGTCTACGATGTTGTTTAGTTCTGCAGTAAGCTGTGTGAACTCTTTGTTAAGAGACGCACGGTCTGTTGCACTGTTTGAACCGTTCAACGATTGTGTAGCAAGGTCGTTCATACGGTAAACGATGTTTGTCATTTCATCCATCGCACCTTCAGCAGTTTGCATCATAGAGATGCCGTCTTGTGCGTTACGCATTGCTACTGACATGCCGCGTGTTTGCGCTTCTAGACGGTTAGCAATTTGAAGACCAGCAGCGTCATCAGCAGCTGAGTTCACACGGTAGCCTGTGCTTAGACGTTCCATTGCTGTGTTTAGAAGTCCGCTTGTTGTGTTCATTGTGTTTTGAGTTACAAGCGAAGCGTAGTTAGTGTGCATTGATAAAGCCATCTTAGTCTCCTTAGTTAGTCACTATATCTTTCAGGCCTCGGGATATTCCCTTGTCACTAACTAGAGGCGGTCGGTCGGCTTTAATGATTAATTTGAAAATTAAAAAATTTCTAAAAAAGATAAAAATTGATGATTTTTAGTGATTTGTATTCCATGAAAACCGGGAAAATCATCATATAAGCCTAAATTTTTAGTTAAGTTAAAGAAACTATTGCCCAATGATCTTGTGGTTATCCGTTATAAATAAAAAAACAGCACGAATAAATCGTGCTGTTTTAAATATAAATGGTTGAGTTTCAACTATTCCTCATCAAAAGACTGAAAGGAGAGAGAGGTTGGGATATCGCTGAAATAACCAAAATAATAACTGGCACCCAATAAACGATAGCGGTTAAGTTCCGTTTGACTCGCTACACGTCCGGCAACCCAAGTATATTTATGCTTTCTTAAGAACTTAGCAATAGGTAGGAAAGCGTGTCTTTCTTCTTTATCCTCTAGTGTGACTGACAATTTGATCATATCGGGACTAAAGTCTGCGACGCGCTCGAAGTTCACTTGCGATGTCGCGACTTCAAACCAAAGTGAATATGCATTCTCTTTTAACTTTTTGGTGAGTGTGGCGACTTTATCACTATCACATAACGTTTCATCAGCTTGAAGAGAAGGAATCACATGTTGAAAAGCAGAAGAGTGGAATTGAATCGTCTGTTCGAGAAAATAAACCCCAGGCTCCCAAAGTAATGCATCCACGCGAATCGGCACGACAACATTACTAATCAAGTCGTGATGAAAGGCTTCTAACTGAAATTGTGTTTGTCTTAGTGCAAGGTAAAGACTGAACAAATCCAGGCAGTACTGCATTTGTTCAGAGAGTTTGAATTGATAGACACTTTGTTCTCCACGCATACCAAATCTCAACGTCAGGTGTTGGAATTCTACTTCCCCTGATTGAGCTTCCCTAATTGCTTGGCATGCGTGTTGGACATCATTGTGTTTTAAAGCATCAAAGACTAATTGATCGTCATCCGTGACGATGTGTTGTACTGCGAGACCAACCAAATGTTCGTACATCGCATGTGTTGAAATAAGATTAACCAAGGTTTCCTACCACATTGATTTGTTTGTTTTCTGGGATTTCGTTGTAAGACAATACTGCCAGCCCTTGTGTAAATGTGCGAGCGTAACGCGCTAGAAGAGGGCGCAGCTGTGGCATAACGAGAAGGATCGGAGGTAGCCCCTGTTGTTTAAGCTGTTGTCTAATCAATGGCAAGTTTTGTTGGAACTGACCAAGAATGTTTGGCTCAATTGGGAAGCTATCTAGTGTTACCGTACCAGAAGATTGTGCTTGTTGCAGTGAATTTAGTAGCATTTGTTCTAACTCATCAGACAGTGCGTAGACATTTAACTCGTTCTTTTGTCCTGCAATTAAGTTAACAAGCGTACGCTTTAGTGCACAGCGCACATCAGATGCAAGTAGGATCGGGTCCTTTGTATTTTCCGCGGATTCCAACATTGTGTTGGCAATCGTGCGAATATCTTTTAGTGGCACTTGGTCTAATAAAAGCTGACGATATACTTTCAGCTGCTGCGCTGGATTAAGTGCTGCTGCTAATGCTTCTGCTAGTTTCGGGGCTTGTTGTGTCAAACGCTGGGTTATTGCTTCCACATCGTCGTGCGTAAACAATTCTGCAAGGTTTGTCTTCATGATTTTACTAATATGAGTGGCAATAACAGTGCCATCATCGACAACTTGGTAACCCATATTAAGTGCTTTTGCTTTATCTTGATGCTCAATCCACACAGCTGGCAACTGATAAGCAGGATCGCTACCCAAAATGCCATCTACCTCACCGTAAGTTTCGCCAACCGCTATCGCCATTAAACGCTCTGGTTCAATAAAACCTTGCTCAATGACTTCGCCATTTAGAGAAATTGTGTATTGGTTTGGCTTGAGGCTCAGATTGTCACGAATACGAACTTCAGGTAATAAAAAGCCAACTTGTTCAGAAAGGTTTCGACGCACACCGCGAATTCGTTGTGATAAAGGTGCCCCTTGTTCTTTGTTGACTAGATGGACGAGTCGGTAACCAAGCGCAAGTGATAATGTTTGGACGTGAGGAATATCATCCCATGTCAGCGGTGTATCATCGTCTTGCATTGCTTGTGAAAGTGCTTCGACCTCTTCAATCTGGGAGTCTTGCACTGGCTTCTTGGTTTGACGCCACCCTGCGAACGCTAATGCGCCAGCAAACGCAAAAAAGGCTAGGTGTGGCATACCCGGTACCATACCGATTACCGCCATAATACCTGCGACAGTAAATAGCGTTGCAGGAGTTGCCAGTAATTGCTTTTGCATGGTTTCCGACATGCCATTATCGCTATCATTAATTCGCGTAACGATAATCGCGGCAGCCGTTGCCAATAGTAGTGAAGGAATTTGAGCAACTAGACCATCACCGATTGTGAGTAGGGCATAAGTTTTAAAGGCGTCAGACGCAGCGAGTCCATGCTCGAAGACACCAATACTGATACCACCAATGATATTGATAAACAGAATCAACAAACCTGCGATGGCATCGCCACGCACAAACTTTGATGCACCATCCATCGAACCATGAAAATCGGCTTCGTTGGCGACTTCTTTACGGCGTAAGCGAGCCGTTTCCTGATCGATAAGGCCAGCGTTTAAGTCGGCATCAATTGCCATTTGTTTGCCTGGTAAAGCATCCAACGTAAAGCGGGCTGAAACCTCAGAAATACGTTCACCACCTTTGGTGATTACGACGAAGTTGATGATCATCAAGATGACGAACACCACCATACCAACGACGTAGTTACCGCCAATGACGACTTCACCGAATGCTTGAATGACCTTACCCGCTGCGTCACCACCATTATGTCCTTCTAGGAGTACAATTCGCGTAGAAGCCACGTTCAATGTGAGACGTAATAATGTTGCGACCAGCAAAATAGTTGGAAAAACAGAGAAATCTAATGGTCGCTTTGCGGTTGTGCTGACGAGCAATACTAGAATTGCTAAGACGATATTAAAGGTAAACAGCGCATCCAGTAGCAGAGGAGGCAAAGGAAGAATCACCATTGCTAATATCATTAGCAAGACGATTGGAATGCCAACGTAGCCTTTGGTTGATGTTTGAAGTTGTTTTAACCGGTTAAGCATACTTTCGTGTCCTTGGATAAACGCGGGTTAATCAGTGCTGCAAATGTTTTGGAATCGAAAAATGAGGTAAAGGAATTGGCTCTTTTCCCTCACCTTTACGAAAGGCTTTCAATTGCAAAACGTAAGTAAGAATATGTGCCACTGCGATGTACAGTTGGCTTGGGATTGCTTGTTCAATCGCCGTCGTGTGATAAATCGAACGGGTAAGTGGCGGGGAGTTAATGATTTCCACTTTGTTTTCTCGGGCGATACGTTGAATGTGCATAGCAGTTTCGTCTACGCCTTTTGCGACGACAAAGGGCGCGTCAGAAAGCGAAGGCTCGTACTTCAGTGCGACTGCGTAGTGCGTTGGGTTTGTGATGATCACGTCAGCCGTCGGCACCATTTTATCGATCTTACGGCGCGCAAACTGCTGCTGTATTTGACGAATACGTTGCTTTACTTCCGGACGACCTTCATTATTTTTAAATTCCTCTTTCAATTCTTGTTTCGTCATGCGGAGTTCTTTTAGGTGTTCCCAACGCTGATAAGGAATGTCGATAACCCCAAATAACAACAAGGCGAAGCCCATTAAGAGTAAGCCTTCAAACAGAATTGACATTACTAGAGAAAAACCTTGGCTGAGTGGGAGGTTTTGCATGCCAAGTAATGGCTGTAAGTGGTTGTCTAAATAGCCATATAAGATGCCGAAGATCACGGCTACTTTGAACGTCGACTTTAAGAGCTCAACCACTGAGCGGGTCGAAAAAATGCGCTTTATCCCGCTCAAAGGATTAATTTTGCTGAGCTTTGGCATCACGTTCGCGGGACGGAACATCCAGCCGCCTAGCACAAGGCTACTACCACAGGTCACGATAATAATGACGGTAAACAATGGTAATAGCATGTCGATGATGACTGCTAAACTTTGTCCCAATTGCTCGACAAGTTGTTTAGGATTTTCTAGGTCGGCTCGCGTCAGCATCATGTTGTAGCGAAAGATACCCGACATGCTTTCCCAAATACTATTAAGCTGAGAGTAAAAGTAGAGCGCCACCGCTAGAAATATAACCGCAGTAGTAAACTCTTTCGCGCGAGGAATTTGTCCTTCCTGACGGGCTTTCTTTACCTTCTGCGGTGAGGCTTTTTCAGTTTTGTCTTGAGAAGATTGATCGCTCATGCTCCCCCCAACATAAAGTTACTCAAGTGTCTAATGGTGTCGTGAACGAGCGCCGTGTAGCGACCAGGAACACCAGAAACTGAGATTAATACGCTGAATAGACCCAGCAGCATCGTCATAGGAAAACCTAACGCATAGACATTAAGTGATGGTGCGGCTCGGTTCATTACACCAAAACTGATGTTGGCTAGAAGCATGGAAACAATAGCGGGTAAAGCCAAAGCGAGTGAAGAGGCAAACATCCAACCGAAAATATTGACAACACCTTGCAGAGAAAGCGATGTGATACCAGATCCGACTGGCCAAACAACAAAGCTTTGAATCACGATATCTATGACGAGTAAGTGTCCTTCTAGCGCAAGAAACAACAAGGTTGAGAAAATCAGAAATATGCGTCCCAAAATGGCGACAGAAAGCCCGTTAATAGGATCATTCATCATCGCCATACCTAAGCCCATTTGCAGAGAAATCACCTGACCAAGCATGGTGAAAACGTTAAAGAGCATGTGCAAAATTAACCCAAACATTACCCCCCAAATAGCTTGCTCAAAAGCAAGGAACAGGGAAGTCATAGAGAATAATTCGACTTGTGGCATGGGTGGCATTAACGGTCCAGTAATGACAACGATCGAGAGGGCCAGTAAAGTACGAACCCAAACAGGAATAATTGCATCACCAAAGAAAGGCATTGAAATAAATACGGCTCCCACACGAAAAAACGGCCACCAGAGTTGACCGAGTATCGCCGAGAGCTCTGCAAATGTGATGGCCATTAGCCAATCATCCCTGGTATGTTGTGGAACAAGAAATCAAACAGTTCCATGATCTTACGGAGCATCCAGTGACCTGCAAAAATCACCATTAATAAGGTAACGAGCAAACGTGGCAAAAAGCTGAGTGTTTGCTCGTTGATTTGTGTGGCAGCCTGAAATACGGCGATACACAAACCGACAATTAAGCCTGGAACAACCAATACGGCAACCATCAAAATGATCAGCCATACTGCATCGGAAAATAACGTTACGGTTAGTTCTGGGGTCATAACTGCTCCTAGTTAACCGAAGCTGGCAGATAAGGTGCCAACTGTCATTGCCCAACCATCCACGAGTACAAATACCACCAACTTAAAGGGAAGTGAGACAATTAAAGGTGATAGCATCATCATACCCATTGCCATCAGGACACTGGCGACAACCAAGTCGATGACCAAAAACGGGATGAAAAGCATAAAACCAATTTGGAAGGCGGTTTTCAGTTCACTAATGACAAATGCAGGCAAGACAACGGCAAATGAAATATCCTCAACGTTTTGGTCGAGAGGCTCATTGGCAATACGTAACATTTGTTCAAGAGAGCTTTGGTGCGTCTGTGCCAACATGAACTCTCTCACTGGTTTCTCTGCAACAGAAAAAGCCTGTATTAGCGTGATTTCGCCGTTGTCGTATGGCTGAAACGCATTTTCATAAATATCGCTCCAGACAGGGCGCATAATCAGTAACGTCAATGCGAGAGCGATCCCGACCAACACTCTGTTAGGTGGGCTTTGTTGAAGACCAAGAGCTTGGCGCAAAATCGCAAGGACAACGACAATTCGAGTAAAGCTCGTCGCCATCAAAATAAATGCTGGAAGAAAACTGAGCGCCGTCATCAACAACAGAATTTGCAGTTTAACGCTGTATTCTTGTTGTGTGTCGCCATCAGAAACGGACAAGATAGTTAAGCCGTTGTCAGCCGCCATTGTTGGGAAAGCAAACAAAAGTGACACCAATACCAAAAGAGGTAACCAACGGTGCCAAGCGCTCAGATTTTTCATTGTGATGCCTACCTAAGATTATTGACCAACGCCACTCAATGCAGAGTCATGTACATCGATCAGACGAAGTCCATACTTATCATTGACAACGACAACTTCAGCGTGGCCCATAAGAGAACCGTTTACTTTCACGTCTAAAGGCTCGCCATTGAGCTTTTCCAACTCGATAACCGTGCCTTCACCCGCTTTCATTAAGTCCCCAAGTGGGATCTCCTTACTCGCAACTTCCAGCGTGACTGTGACAGGAATGCTTTTGAAAAAGCTAAGGTCACGTTCCGCAGTGGCTGGTTCTTGTTGGAGCGTATCTTCGGCTTCAAAGTCTTCTAATTGAAAATCATCAAAGTTCAGTTCTTCTGCGTCGAATGCATTAGTTTCTAGCGCTTCGCTCATCGCTGCGGTTCCTTATCAGGGTTAAAGATCAAAACAAGTTGGCCGTCTTGCTCGGCAATACGACCTGTAAATAGAGATTGGTTGCCAATGCTTACTGGAACCGTGTTAAGAAGCTCAATAGGTAAAATATCGTTGGGTTGTAAGCCAACCACATCACTTAAAGGCATCTTCTTTTTACTTAGAACAACGTTCAGTCGAACGGGGGTCGTCTCTAAAGAACGACAGAAAGGTTGAAACAAATCGGTATCAGGCTGCAGTTCAAGCTGCTCGATCAGCGTTTGAATAAGATGACCATCTAGCTTGAGATGAATTGAGCCTTGATGATCGTCAAACGCAATGTTTAATTGAACGTTAATGCCAATTCCTCTAGGGGTCTCATACTCACCCGTGTCCCACATTTCACCAGGAGCAAGCCAACCGATGATGATTCGACTGATGCGCTCTTGTAAACGTAAGTCACTGGCCGTCAGAGTAGCGGCTGAACGCTCTGCACTTGCACCATAAAATCTATCAGCCAACTTTATTAGCGTGTGAGGGTTACCATGGATGAATACCATGCCGCCTTCCTGATGTTGATAGGTCGACGTTTGCTCTTTGTCCATCTCAACCGATGTAAAGCGGTGCAAGTCTACTGAGGTTAAGCTAGCTTCCACTTTTCCTGTGCTGAGCCAATTTTGTAATTCAGTCGTAAGGTTTGAGCAAGATTCTGAAATTAAATTATCGAGCTTCTCACGAATGATATGAATAGGTTTGCCTAATAATTCTACATCAAGTAGTTGACTATCAGAAATAGGCTCGCTAACTCTATTTTCCATTTATATTTTACCGTGCGTTAACAATCGAAAGTGTTTTAACTTAATGGCGTGTAGTCTACACAGAAATTTTAATGATCTTTTAGCTCCAAACTCTAAGATTGTGACTTTAGTTCACATGTTGCTTTGTTCATATAGTCATAATCTTTTAATGAAATTTAAAAAGAGTTAGTTTTCTTTATAAATCGCTTAATAAATAAAATAACAATGTTGAGCGTTTTAGTTGTTATAGCTTTTTTAAATTGCCTTTATGGCGTAACAACAACTTCAAATAAATAAATTATAAGATACTGTTTTTTATGCTTAAAGCTTCCGTTGGAGGCTAAGCGTGCTCTCTTGAGCGTTTTGTAACCAATTTTAATATTCAGAATAGGTAATTAAAATGATTAGCTATGCCAGTTCTCTCGGCTTGGTGGCATATTTAATTAAACGGTTTAAGTCATGGGAATGTAAGATATACATCAATCATGTCCGTTTGATAATTTGTAACACAATTATTGTTATCAGTTTTATTTTTTCAAAAGTGTCATATTCAGAAGAAGTCTTAACAATCCCTATGGACCTCTCTAAATGGACATATGAGGGAAATAAATTCAAATGCAACTTGTTGCAATCAAATAAAGACTATGGGAAGTTTTATTTCCTAGCGGAACCTAATAATAAATTCTATTTTATTTCCGATATAGAATATGAAAACAATAAATGGAAAACGATTGCTTTAACAACTCAAAATGCTCCTTGGGGTGATGAGCTTTATAGAAAAGAATTTGGTTCCCTTGAATTTACTAAGCCGTCTCAGCGTTTCATCTTTAATAAAGGCGCTGAAGAATTCATGGATTCAATTGCTTCGGGTAGTTGGGTGACGCTGTCACTTAAAGGAAGTAATGCTTCCTCTGTTTCAGAGATTGTGATTCCTACTCTTCAAATTCAAAACGCATTGAAATCATTTAATGCGTGTCGCGCGCGATTGCCTAAATTGTCTTTTTCAGAGGCAAGGGATATGGCGCTCTCATTTGAGTTTGGTCAGAAGACGTTAAGTCGTGGACAGAAAGCAACACTAGAAGCGCTGTATAGCTATGTATCTGTGGATGATCGAGTGACCAAAATCCTCATCGACGGTCACACCGATAACGTTGGTTCAAGTTTAACGAACCTTTCTGTGTCACGTACTCGAGCAGAGCAAGTCACCAATGCTTTGATTGAGCTTGGGGTCGACGAGTCGATGATCGAAACACGAGCTCATGGTTCACGTTACCCAATTGCCAGCAATAACTCGGTTAATGGCCAAGCAAAAAACCGACGTGTCACCCTGCGTTTAGTGAGGGACAACGAGTATACGGCTACGAAACACCACCCAGATCTACAATCACAAAATCAACAAACGAAAGTTAAGGTTCAATGATGACGAAAACGAAAATTTTGTTGGTTGAGCCAAATGAAGCTCTTGCTCAACCAGTATTGGATGTGTTGCAAAATGCAGGTTACACCGCGAAACACACTCGTACTGGTCGAGGCGCTTTGCTTGAAGAGCGAGCAGAAATCACTTTAGTGAGCTCTACGCTGCCGGATATGTGTGTTCGTGAGTTTGTCGCGTGTCACCAAAAGCAGCGAAATTCGGGTGTTGTTATTGCGATTGTCGACCAAGAACAAGGCATCTTGGCTGCTGAGACGATGAAAGCGGGCGCTACTGATTATCTATTACGCCCGTTTGAATCTAATCAGTTGGTTAATCTGCTTAAACGTGTTGAAGCGTTAGGTAAGCCAATGGCCAACATTGTTGCGGAGTCTTGGAGAAGCAAACAAGTTCTGCAATTGGCGCATCGTGCAGCATGTACTAACGCGAGTGTGCTTATTACAGGTGAATCGGGAACGGGTAAAGAAGTGCTGGCGCGATATGTGCATGAGCACTCTCCGCGTATCAATGGTCCATTTGTGGCGGTTAACTGCGCCGCCATTCCAGAGTCAATGTTAGAGGCTGTGCTATTCGGTCATGTAAAAGGCGCGTTCACCGGAGCGACAAATTCTCAAAGCGGTAAGTTTGAAGAAGCAAATGGCGGGACGATTCTGCTTGACGAGATTGGTGAAATGTCACCTGCGGTTCAAGCGAAATTGTTACGCGTCCTTCAAGAGCGTGAAGTAGAACGTGTTGGTAGCCATAAAGCCGTTCAGCTCGATATTCGTGTTATTGCGGCAACCAACAAAGACTTACGTGAGGAAGTTCAAAAAGGCACGTTCCGTGAAGATCTTTATTATCGATTAGATGTGCTGCCTCTGCACTGGCCGCCTTTGCGTGAAAGAAAAGAGGACATTCTACCAATTAGCCAATTCTTTATTGAAAAGTATCAAGATAGCAGCCGCTGTCACCTATCCCAAGATGCGATTAGTGCGCTGAGTCAGTATCACTGGCCGGGCAATATTCGTGAGTTGGAAAATGTCATTCAACGCGCTTTGGTCATGCGTCATGGTGATTACATTACAGCCCATGACCTGATGCTGCCTATTGAGCTTGTCGCGTCAGTTCCTACAGCAGAGCCAACTGCAAGTTTTGGTCATGTAGAAGCGAAGAAGCAAGCTGAATATCAGTTTATTTTGGAAAAGTTACGTCAGTTTGGTGGAAACCGAACGAAAACCGCAAACGCGCTTGGAGTCTCTACTCGAGCGCTACGCTACAAGCTCGCAGCAATGCGAGAACATGGTATTGATTTACAGTCGGCACTAGGCTCGGCTGCCTAATAGGAGAAAAAATAGATGGCAAGTCAACCTACTCATGCGGTCTCGGCAGAGCAACTTATGTTGTCAAAAATGCAGGCGATGCAGGCACAAGTGCAGCCGCCAGAGTTTATCGTGAGTGCAAATCCTTTAGATCAACAATCACTAAACGCACCTTTATCGTTCTCACAAGCGATGACAAATGTGTTGGATACAGTGAATCAACATCAATCAGTGGCTAGTCAAAAAATGACGGCCGTAGAAACAGGAAAAAGTGATGACCTAGTTGGTGCAATGGTCGCGAGCCAAAAAGCCAGCTTGTCCTTTAATGCTTTGATGCAAGTGCGCAACAAAGTCGTGACCTCATTTGAAGATATTATGAAGATGCCGGTGTAATTCATGTCAGAACTAACCCCCCAAGTCGCCGGAAACACAGCTATGGCTACCGGCACAGCACAGACATTTTCTACTGCCAACGGCATGGACGATGTGACAACGAAGCTGAAGCAAATCTGGTCTAGCAGTCAGAGAAACTTAGTGCTATCTGCGGTGTTAGCTGCGATTGTTGCAGCGATTATTGTGGTTGCACTATGGAGTTCCTCGCAGAGCTTTCGTCCGCTCTATAGCCAACAAGAGCGTTTTGATATCGGCGAAATTGTGTCGGTATTAGAAAGCGAAGGCGTAAGCTACCGCATGCAAGAGCAAAATGGACAAGTTCTTGTACCAGAAGGTGAGGTTGCGAAGGTGCGCATGTTGCTTGCATCAAAAGGTGTTAAAGCTAAGCTGCCGACAGGTTTGGATTCGCTCAAGGAAGATAGCTCTCTTGGTACGAGCCAATTTATGGAAACAGCGCGTTATCGTCATGGTTTAGAAGGTGAGTTAGTACGTACTATCATGTCTTTGAACTCAGTAGCGAACGCGCGTGTTCATTTAGCAATACCTCGTCAAACTCTATTCGTCCGCCAAAACAGTGAGAATCCATCAGCATCTGTCATGCTTGAGCTCAAACCTGGTGAAGACTTAAAGCCTGAACAAGTTGAAGCGATCATTAACCTAGTGGTCGGCAGTGTCACGGCAATGAAGCCAGAATTTGTTTCTGTCATTGACCAGTATGGCCGTCTTCTTAGTGCGGATGTCGCTTCTGCGGAAGCTGGTAAAGTAAATGCGAAATATCTTGAATACCAGAAGAGTGTTGAAAAACAGATCATCCAACGCGCAGCAGATATGCTTACGCCGATTGTGGGGCCGAGTAACTTCCGAGTACAAGTCGCTGCCGATCTGGACTTTAGCCAAGTTGAAGAAACACAAGAAATTTTGGATAACGCACCGGTTGTGCGTAATGAGCACACCATTCATAACAACTCGGTTGATCAAATTGCGTTGGGTGTTCCTGGTTCTCTAAGTAACCAACCGCCAGTGACAGGATCTGGTGAAGTGGAAACGAACGATAGCCAAAACACGAATGCGCGATCTGAAGTGAATCGTCAATATGCTGTAGGTAGTAGTGTTCGTCGTACTCAATACCAACAAGGCCAAATAGAAAAGCTTAGTGTCTCGGTTCTGTTGAACTCCAAAGCTTCGCCAGATGGTGTCGCGTGGAGTGAAGCCGATAAAGAGCAAATCTCAAACATGATCATGGATGCTGTTGGTATCTCTGCCACACGAGGTGACAGCTTAAGTTTAATGAGTTTCAACTTCACCCCAATTGAAATTGATGCTCCTCCTGCACTGCCGTGGTGGCAAGACCCTACAGTACAGCAGCCAATACGCTACGTTATTGGTGGCTTGTTAGGCTTGGCGATGATCTTCTTCGTACTGCGTCCATTAATCATGCACCTAACTGGCGTTGATAAACCTGTGCCTGAGCTAAATTTTGCTGAGCCTCAGGAAGAACCTGACTACGAAAACTTGCAAACGCGTGAAGAACGCGAGCATGAAGAAGTACTTGATCGCCGCCTATCTGAAAAAGGCATCTCAGCCTCTTCAGGTTTAGATGTAAACAGCGACATGCTACCGCCAGCAGGCTCGCCATTAGAAATTCAATTGAAACACCTACAGCTTATTGCTAATGAAGAGCCAGAGCGCGTAGCCGAAATACTGAAACAATGGGTAAACATCAATGAACACAGTTCTATCAAAGCAGACGCTTAGTTATGTTGAACAAACCGCGCTCGTGCTATTAGGCATGGGCGAGGATGCCGCAGCGAAGGTTTTGCAACACTTTAGCCGTGATGAAACCCAGCGTGTGACTCGTGCAATGGCGAAGTTAAATGGCATTAAGAGCGATTCTGCTCGTGGTGTTATTCAAACTTTCTTTGAAGATTTCCGTGAGCACAGCGGTATTCGAGGAGCCTCTAAGGAATACCTATCTAATACATTGCGTAAAGCATTGGGTAACGATTTGGCAAAAGGGTTATTAAATACCTTATATGGCGATGAAATTCGCAACAATATGCAGCGCTTACAGTGGGTGGAAGCAGAAACTCTCGCTCGTTTCATTGTGAACGAGCACCCACAAATGCAAGCAATTTTTCTAGCGTATTTGCCAGCAGACAGCTCTTCAGCGGTATTGAAGCACTTGCCACAAGATTACCATGACGAAATCTTGTTCCGTATTGCTCAATTGCAAGATATCGATCATCAAGTTGCCGTTGATTTGCATGAACTCGTTGAGCGTTGCATCGAAAAAGTATCCGCAAGTCAAAGCACGCCGTTATCAGGTGTTAAGCAAGCAGCAGATATCATTAACCGCTTTGAAGGTGACCGTGGTTCATTGATGGAAATGCTGAAGTTGCATGATGAAGATGTTGTTAATGCAATTGAAGAAAACATGTTCGACTTTATGGTTCTTGGCCGACAACGCGAAGAAACTATGGACATGTTGGTGCAGCAAATCCCGCTAGAGTTGTGGGCAGTTGCGCTAAAAGGTTCCGATATTACCTTACAACAAGCTATTAAGCGTTCAATGCCGCAACGTATGGTGAAAGCGCTAGAAGATGACATGGACGCACGCGGCGCTGTTGCGTTAAGTCGAGTTCAAAAAGCACGTCAAGACATCATGCAAATGGTACGTGAGCTGGATGAATCTGGTGAAGTTCAGCTGCTTCTCTATGAAGAGCCAACGGTGGAGTAAGGTCATGCTAGAGATAAAATCAAGTACTATGCGATTGCCTCCGAGCGGGTATCGTTTACACCGTTTTCCTCCTTTAGCGCAACCTAAGACTATCGAAGACGAATTCGGGCTAGATAACCAAGGCTGGCAAGAACCTCAAATTGATATCCAACAGCAACTTGAAGAAGGTTTTCAACAAGGTTTGCAACAAGGACATGAGGAAGGCTTACGCCAAGGTATCGAACAGGGCAAGCAACAAGGTCTGTTGGAAGGCCAAAAAGAAGGTTTCCAAAAAGGCTTTGTTTCCGGTGAGCAGTCTGGAAAGCAAGGCTTTTTGGAGGCGGCGAAGCCTGTCAATGAACTTTTTCACGCCCTTTCTCGTTGGCAGGATGAAAAAGAGCAGCAACAACGTCATATGATTTGTGAACTGGTACAAAAGGTAGCTCAGCAAGTGATTCGTGCCGAGCTCACTTTAATGCCTCAGCAGATCCTAGCTTTGGTGGACGAGACATTGTCTGCCATGCCTGGTAAAGCGGAAACAGTAACTGTGCATTTAAATCCGCAAGATTTAGAGCGCATTACTCACATCAATGCTGATTTGCCGCAATCTTGGAAACTGGTCCCTAATACGGAGCTTCCTATTGGTGGCTGTCAGTTAGTGACTGATGACGCAGAAGCGGATGCGAGCTGCGACTCTCGTTTGGAAGCCTGTATGGACAATGTAAAGCAACACCTTTTGGATGAAGTCAGTATTCCACAGGTAGAGTCTGAGCATGAGTAATACCCTAAGCCATGAACTATTAAGTGAGCGTTTGAGCGAAGCCTTGGCTTCGCTCGATTCAATCCCTGTTGCTCGCGTAACAGGGCGATTGATAAAAGTAAACGGCTTAATGTTACAAGCCGTAGGGTGTCGGTTTAAGCTTGAGCAGCGTTGTCTCGTAGAAACCGCGGAAGGCGATATGATCGAAGCGCAAGTTGTGGGCTTTGAACACACTATTGCTTACCTCATGCCTATCCGCCGTTTAGGCGGTCTGTTTGCAGGTGCAAAAGTCATCCCTCTTGATGGTGACAGTACCGTGCAGCTAAGCTCTCAGTGGTTAGGACGCGTACTGAATGGTTTAGGTGAGCCGTTAGATGACGGGGCACCGCTTAAGGGGGGAGAGCGAGTTTCACTTGAACCAAAACCGATTAACCCACTGAAGCGACGCCCAGTTGATACACCACTCAACGTAGGCGTGCGTGCGATTAATGGACTATTGACGGTAGGCAAAGGCCAACGTATTGGTTTGATGGCTGGCAGTGGCGTCGGTAAAAGTGTGTTAATGGGGATGATCACCAAAAACACGGAGGCCGATGTAATTGTGGTCGGGCTTATCGGTGAGCGAGGCAGAGAAGTACGTGAGTTTATCGAGAGAAACTTAACCCCAGAAGCGCGCAAGAAAGCGATCATTATCGCGGCTCCTGCTGATGAATCCCCGCTAATGAGGTTAAGAGCGACATTACTTTGTCATCGCGTTTCAGAGTATTTCCGAGACCAAGGCAAAGACGTTCTACTTCTGATGGACTCTCTAACCCGATACGCCATGGCACAGCGCGAAATCGCTCTTTCGCTCGGTGAGCCTCCAGCTTCTCGTGGTTATCCGCCCTCAGTCTTCAGCGTGTTACCTCAACTCTTAGAGCGAGCGGGTAACAGTGAAAATCAACATGGTAGCTTAACGGCAATTTACACCGTATTGGCAGAAGGGGACGACCAACAAGATCCTGTCGTGGATTCCGCGCGCGCCATCTTAGATGGGCATGTCGTTTTATCGCGTCAACTGGCTGAGCAAGGGCATTATCCCGCGATAGATATCAACGCGTCTATTAGCCGTTGTATGAATACTTGTACGCAGGACGCACACAGCACGATTGCGAATAACTTCCGTCAAATGTACTCCAACTACCTTCAGGTTAAAGAGTTACTGCCATTAGGGGGTTATCAACCAGGACAAGATCCTGAGTTAGATCAATCTGTTGCTATGTATCCAAATTTGCGTGCATATCTACAACAAGCTGCCAACGAGTCTGTAGATTACCCAACCAGTTTGACCGAGCTCGCGCAGCTTTTTCAAAGTGCTTAATCAAATGGGAGTGACAAGGCTGAAATGAAATCCAAGTTAAAAGCCGTAGGCAAGTTACAGCAAATGGAAGAAAAACAGCGTGACCGTGTGGGTCAACAACTTGATGCCATGCGTCAGCGTCACTCCCATCTTTCAATGCAATTGGAACAGTTGTCGGCGTTGAAAGGCCACGCTGGACAATCAACCCGAACCGGCCCGACGCTGACGAGCGCGGCTTTGATGAACTTTAATCGTGTTGACCAAATGCTACAAAGAATGCTTCGTCACCACGAGCAAGAGCAAGCCGTTATGCAAGCGGAATGTGCATCTGTACAGAAAACGCTAGAACACAAGCACGCACGCGTTCAAGGGTTAGAAAAAGTGCTTGATCGTTGGCGTACTAAGCAGAACTATGAAAAAGCGAAAAAAGAGCAAAAGATGATTGAAGACATCATTAACTCTCGCGTTAAGCGTAAGATATTATGATGTCTTGTTGACGCTACTAGGAGCGCGAATAATTTCTGCGGTGTCTTAGCCAACCAAACCAGCCTCCAAGCATGATCAACCCTGATCCGAGAGCACCGCCGCCACTGCTGCCGTTGTTACCAAAGCCAGATGTGTTGGTATCGACAGGCTCAAAGCCAGAGTCCCCTTCGCTATGATAATCTTCCGAACTTGCTAAGAGGGCGTTATAACTGGTTTTTACACCTGAGCTGGTTTGGGTCTCAATCCATGTTGCATAGTTCAAAATCTCGGTAAACACACTTGGAATCGCAGCGGATTCGCAAACTGAAGAACCGTAGCTCACAATGCCAATTTGCTGATACATGCCATTATTGTCTTGATAGGTGAGAGGACCGCCTGAGTCACCACGACAGATACCAGTGTAGCTTCGTTCAGGAAATCCATTCGCACATAAACTTTCCTGAGCGTTAAACCCTGTTACCAACGAAGCGCATTGGGTGTCGGTAAGGGGTTTTACTTCTGCCCAGCGTAAATAGTTAGGGGGGCTTTCATCATTGGTTGAGGTCTGACCTAAACCGAATATCTGATAAACTGACTTGCTGCTGTAGTCTCCAAAGTCTTGCGGTAAAGTGATGGATTGGACGTTATCGGTGATAGGTCTAGTCAATTCAAGGACAGCGATGTCATTAATCCATAAATCGCTAGGCACATAATCAGGATGAATCGTGATAGAGCGAACATCTTTGAATTCTTCAACAAACACGTCATTCATCGTAGGGTTTTTGACTAACACTCGTAGGTCGTTGATTGTCCAGCCGTCAGTAAAAACGCTTGGTTCTACGCAGTGAGCCGCAGTTAAAATGAAGCGGTCGTTTACAATGGTTCCCCCACAAATATTGGCAAACTGATTAGCGCCAGTTTTATGTAGAATAAGACGTGCAAAAAAAGGAAGTTGGTTTTGGGTAGCCTGCTGACCCCCAATAATTGCCGTGGAGATCCCTTGTTCTGAAAGGCGGTTATCATTTTCTACTTCAGCGGTCGTACTCAAAGATACTGCAAAACAGAGTGCGCTTAGCCATATTTGATACTGCTTCATAAACCATCCTTGGATGAAAAGTGCTCTTCTAACTTTATACTAGTTTTTCAGTGAATGTGCTTAACAAAAGTTTCTAATAGTTGAATGATTGTTGTAGCCAAGATCGCAACAGATGAAACGATTCAAGCTTTAGCTTGTGTGGCGGGCATACAAAGTAAAGCTGTTGATGAGGATTAATGACGGGTTCACCCAGCTCGATTAGCTGACCATATTTGATGTCATCCTTCACAAACAAGCGATGAGTGACCAATAACCCCAAACGACGAGTTGTGGCCTGGACGGCTTGTATCGACATGTTAAAAGTGATTGGTTTTTTATTTTTAGGTCGCTGGATACTCGTCGCGTCCAGCCACACGTTCCAGTCATTTTTTCTTCGTTCGTTAGTAACTTCAATGATGGGATACTGCTTTAAGAGTTGAGTGATGTTTGAGTCCTTGGTCTTCGCTATCAATTCAGGACTGCACACCAAAACCAGTTCATCTTCACTGAGCTTTTCGCAGTAGTAATCCTGCCATTCTTCGGGATTTCCATGCACCAAGGCCGCGTCGATACCTTCTTGTTCTAAATTGAATCTGCCAGACAGGTTTGATAAACGAACGTCTAATTGAGGAGCAAACCCTTGTAAATCTGACATTCGAGGAATCCACCAGTGAAGAGCCAATGAATTCACCATATTGAGCGTAACACGCTGCAAGTTCTGATCTTGGATGAGTGCTTCCGTTGCATCGACAATTTGCTCTAAAGCGGGTGCCACCTTCCTGTAATACTTTTTACCGTCCGCGTTGAGTTGAACTTGTCTGCCTATGCGATCAAATAGAGGCTTGTTGACTTGACTCTCCAGCGATTTAATTGCCTGACTTACGGCTGAGTGGCTCACACTTAATATCTGTGCTGCTTCTGTCATGCTGCCAGACTCAGCTACTGCAACAAATGCGTAGATGGACTTTAAGGGGACTAGTTTCCGCATAATTTAAAAACCGTAGCTGGTGATAGATAAGTTAAACTGTAAGTTTTTCTTACATCAATGGTTAATATTACTCGCTATTTACGATAAGTGATGTCTTTTAAAATGCTCCATATATTAAGGAGTATTGAATGAATGCTGTAAATAAATCTATCCTTTTCATGTTGATGTCTACGTTAAGCTTATCTGTTACTGGACTGTTAGCAAAGCAGTTGTCAGGCGAACTTTCCGTCACACTATTTAGCTTCTTACGTTTTTTAGTGCCTGCGCTTATCTTGCTTATCTTACTTCGTGTGAAAAACCTTACCTTTCCTAAAGCGGGCACGCTAAAGCCTATTTTATTGCGTGCTCTTTGTATCGGTTTGTCACAACTTTGCTTTATCGCGTCATTACAAACGTTAACGCTCGTTGAGGGGGTCGTTTTGTTTGCTACTGGCCCATTATTTATTCCCTTGGTTGAAAAGCTGTTCATGAGAGGGCGCATTCGTGTTTCAACATTGGCGGCTTTAGCAATGGCGTTCACTGGTGTGGTTATGTTGGCGGGCGGTGGAAGTGAGATCACATGGCGAGCGGATTTATTGCTCGGCTTGGCTGGTGGACTCTTCAATTCTGGTTCTCAGCTTACGTTATATAAAGTGAGTAAAACAAATATGTCGCCGCTAGAAATCAACTTTTGGGCGTTTGGTTTTGCTGCCGTATTTCTGTTGCCGCTAACTTTGTTTAACGACTTCGACGTGTTACTTAATATGAGTGTTATGGCGCCTGAGATTTCTTCAAATACGCTGTGGATCGGTATGATGTCTCTGATGATCATTAACACCCAAGTTTTTCGCTCCAAAGCATATAAACTGGCAAGCAGTGGCTCTCAACTTGCGCCACTCATTTTTACTAACTTATTGTTCACTGCGGTTTGGCAGAGCCTGTTTTTTGAAGACCGAATGAGTCAAAGTCAAATTGTTGGGATGAGTTTAATAGTGCTCGCAATCATACTGAACACATGTTGGGTTCGTTTTACGGCGCATCGCAGTGGCGGTTTACAAGCGAGAACTTCTTAGTCTGTCGGAAAATGAAGGGGGCAGGTAGATAAATTGGTCGTGTGGTTTGATTTTTCCTGAGTATGGGCTAGCGTCAAGAAAGGTTCAGGGAGAGAAATCATGCTTACGCTAAATTATTACGTCGAAATTTCGGCGACACCGCAACGAGTGTGGGAAGTGCTAACCGATGTTGAGTTGTATAAACGTTGGGCACAAGCCTTTTCACCGCAGTCTCAATTTGAAGGAGCTTGGGAAGAAGGAGGTGGCATCACTTTTTTTGATCCAGATATGGGCGGGACAAGGGCGATCATAGATACGGTGCTACCGCTTCAAAAACTTGAATTTCATCATGTTGCCATTTTTAATCCGGATAATCGTCAACAACTCGATGCTGACCTAGCATCTAGATGGATCGGATCGCGAGAGATCTACCAGATCGATACCAACAACGATCGTTTACTACTCAATGTTACCATTCATACTCACAATGACTTTGTTTCCATGTTTAATCACGGATGGGAAAAAGCTTTACCCTTGATAAAAGCCATTAGTGAAGAGCAAGTTTAGGGTTCTTGCTTATCTTGAGCTGACGATGCGTTGCCTGAAGGTATACAATAGCACGCAAGATAGCGCACCTAAGAGAGTGGATGATGGAATTTAAAGTTGATACCCATACACATACGTACGCAAGTGGTCACGCGTACAGTACCTTGATTGAAAATGCAAAGTTGGCAAAAGAGAACGGGCTGGATATGTTCTGCACGACCGATCACGCAGAATCAATGCCGGGTGCGCCTCATTACTGGTTCTTCTCTAACCAGAAAATTCTGCCTCGCTTTCTTGAAGGCGTTGCGATTATTCGTGGCGTTGAATCTAACATTATGAATACCGAAGGCGACATTGATATTCCACTGAGTGTGGACCGCAACTTAGATTGGGTGATCGCGAGTTTTCATGAACCCGTTTTTCGTCCTGCAAACAAGCAAACTCACACGGAAGCACTTGTTAATGTCATTCAGAGTGGTCGTATTGATGCGCTCGGTCATCTTGGTAATCCAAATTTCGACTTTGATTTTCAGACCGTTTTAGCGTGCGCGAAAGAGCACAATGTCGCGATTGAAATTAATAACACCACGCTGAAAGGCAACAGCCGAGTAGGCAGCGTAGACCGTTGCCACGAGATTGCACAAATCGGGAAAGATCTCGGTGTTTTCTTCACCACGGGCAGTGACGCGCATTTCTGTCACGATGTTGGTAATCTGGATTTGGTTGGAGAGTTAATGGACAAAGTGGGTATTGATAGCAAGAAAGTGATTACTCACACCGCTCAGCAGTTTTTGTCTTTCTTAGCTTTGAGAGGCCGTAAACCAATTGCAGAATATGACAGCATTCTCAACGCATAAACTTGATTACATTTAAGGTATGCACCCGACGCCAGATTGCTTTACACTGCGACCCGGAAATACTCAACTAAGCTAGTTTTTCGCCTCTTATGGCGTAGGTTGTTTGGGTGAATAAAGCCGACACAGAATTCGGCACTATAAATGGAGAAGTGAAAAATGTTACGTCCTTTAGTCCTAGGGTGTGCGATTGCGTTTGGCTCAACATACGCAATGGCAGAAGCGGTTGATTTAAAACAAAACATGAAACAGATGAAGATGGAATTCAAACAGGCGGCGGAAGCGTCTGATGTTGAAACCATGAAATCTGCGATTGATAGCTTGCAAGCGATTGTTGAACAATCTAAGCGTGGTAATTACCCACCAGAGAAGTTTGATACTTACTTAGAAGGCTTTAACAAGCTGACGGTAACGCTAGATAAGATTGAAGCGGATCTTGATGCAGGCAAGCTACAAGAAGCAAAAGCTCAACTGCGTGAAATCGATAGTCTTCGTGAAGAGTACCACGACAAGCGCAATCCAAGTATTTGGAGCAAGTTGTTCGGCTAATTATCTACTGAGCGGAGCATTTGCTCGTGGCAGTGGATTACGCGTTATCTCTAAGTAATGAATGAACACATTATCAGCCTGCCATTTCGGCGGGCTTTTTTGCGCCTGTCAATCTATGCATTCAAGAAAACTTGTGAGGTAGCAACCACTTATTGATCCTGTTTTTGAGCTACCACTCAGAATTGGTTACGCTGTGTGAAATTTGTTAAGTCACCGTTATGCGTAGATTAATTCCTTTTTACCGCTCGATGTTATTTGCTAGTGCTCTCAGTTGGGTGCTAGTGACGCTGATGCCTGTTATCAATGCTCATGGTAACAGCATGGGTGTGTGGGCGACGCTATGTACGCTTAACGGATTTGAGTTGGTCCAAATAGAAGAGGGCGACAATTCGGTCAGCCACAAAGGCAAGCCTTGTCCGTTTAGCCACTTCTCGACTTTTCATCACGATACACTTCCAACGACACCGATACTTTCAAGACAGAGCTTGGTGACTTCTGACAGCTACGCTTATTTGGCTCTAAGTGTGCGATTTGAAACACCAGTTCCTAGAGCGCCGCCAGTTTCCCTTTTCTCATAACGAAAACAATTACAAGTAAATAAAGCCAACAACACTGCCACTTCGAGCAGTGGTACTCCCAAATCTAAGTCAATTAGCGCCGCATACGAATGTGTATGTGCAGGATGCGTTTGACTGAATTTGGGTGTTCAACAATGAAAAAAGGAAAATACACATGTTGAGAAACTCGGCAAAGCCTCAACTCAAGGAAGCCTCACGCTTAAAATCCATCTACTTTATGACGTGGCGATGGCACTTTTACGCAGGTTTGTTCGTCATTCCATTTATGCTCATGCTTTCCCTCACGGGGTTGGTGATGTTGTTTGATGACGAAATCGAATTGGCTCGATACGAAGCGACATTACAAGTTTCACCACAAGAGCAAATGGTTCCCGTCTCTGTACAATTAGAAACCGTAAAGCAGGCCTACCCCGATTTTAATGTCACTCAATTTGTACCTGCTAAAACGGCCGATATTGCCAACCGCTTCTCGATTCAAAACCAAGAAGGCAGCTCACTGATTGTTGCAGTAAATCCTTATACAGGAGACGTACAAGGCACCATTAATCGTGGTGATAGCATCTATGAACTGATGAACAGCATTCACGGTACGTTGCTCATCGGAGACTTAGGCGACCGTTTAATTGAAATCGCCGCCAGTTTAGGCATTTTACTGTTGGTGTCTGGTTTGTACCTGTGGTTACCAAGAGACAACGCAAGCCGTGCTGGCTTTTTGAAAATTCGTTTTGGCAGTGGAACTCGTATTTTGATGCGAGATCTGCATGCGAATTTAGGCGGTGTGCTATCAATTGTTCTGTTGTTCTTTTTGATTTCAGGTCTGTCTTGGGCTGGGATATGGGGCGCGAAAATGGTGCAAGCTTGGAATACCTTCCCAACCTATTACACATGGGGTGAGAAACCAGAGTCGACACTGACACACAAAGACCTGAATCATGGTGCATCAGAAGAGATGCCATGGAACTTAGAGCTTGCTGTTGTGCCTGAATCGAAAGACAAACCCGCTCATGATCATGCCAATATGAAGGAAGATATGGCATACGCAGGCAACCATGATGCGCTCTCTATTGATGATATCATCCTCAAGGCTGAAATGATGGGCTTCACTGGCTATAAGCTGTTTTTGCCACGCTCTGAGACGGGCGTTTACACCGTTGCAGCTAACTCCATGGGTGGCGATATCTCCGACCCAAGACAAGATCGCACCAGCCACTTTGACCAATATTCCGGTCGCTTGTTGGTGGACGTCACGTGGCAAGATTACAGTTTGTTTGCCAAGTTCATGGCGGCAGGTGTGTCATTGCATCAAGGCGATGTCAGTGTGTTTAACAAAGTGCTCAACGTGGTGTTCTGTTTGGCGTTCATCTTAATCTCAATCACAGGTGTGGTGATGTGGTGGATTCGTAGACCAAGTCGCAGTGCTGCATTGGGTGCGCCACCTAAGTTTCAGCAAGACGGCATTTGGAAGCTTGGCTTAGTAACGTTGGTAGTATTGTGTCTGGCGTTCCCGATGGGCGGTTTGGCGATTGTTACGGTTCTCACTCTGGATTGGCTGTTGTTCAACCGCGTTGAGAAGCTGAAAACGGCGTTGAATTAGTAACAGACAAAGAATGAAATAGTAAAAGAGCCAGCGACGTGCTGGCTCTTTTTATTTCTGGTAAATCTCCAGCGGCAAGCCATCTGGGTCTTGGAAGAAGGTAAAGGCTTTGCCTGTGAATTCGTCAGTACGAATTGGCTCAACTTCAACGTCATTCGATTCTAGGTAGGTTTTCACCTGTTCAACATCATCAACCAAAAAAGCGAGATGCCTTAGCCCTTGTGCTTCAGGAAAGCTCGGTCTATTGGGTGCCCCCGGAAAGCTAAACAGTTCAACTTGGCTGCCGTCAGGTAAAGCGAGGTCAAGCTTGTATGAGTCTCTGGCTTCGCGATAGTTCTCAGCAATGACTTTCAATCCCAACACTTCAGTGTAAAAGCGTTTTGACCTTGGGTAATCGCTGCAAATGATCGCGACGTGATGAATGGCATTAAACATGGTTAGCCTCTTCAAGCATGGTTAGTATCGTCGGAGACTAAATGCTCCTTAACGAAGTCGATAAACACGCGCAGACGAGCAGGCATGTATTTAGTTTGTGCATACTGCATCGCGATAGCGCCGTGGTAGTTACTCTTGATCATCCAATCCGGCAGAACCTCCACCACTTCACCTTGCTCTAACGCGTCTTTGATCACGAAGTCATGGAAGATTCCAATTCCCAAGCCAGACTTAACCCCATTCAAGCGCATTTGAGAATGGTTGACGGCGTAGCGTCCACTTACTGCAATCGAATGAAAGGCTTCCTCTTTAAAGAACGACCAGATGTTGTCTTTGTCGTTCTCGGCAAGGTAAATACAGTCGTGCTGCTCAAGTTCAGTGGGATGCTCAGGCATACCATGTTTGGCTAGGTAATCTGGAGAGGCGCACAAAACAAGGTTGGTCTTGCTGATCTCTTTGAGTACCAGATTCTCATCGGGTTTGTCGGTGAGCTTAAAGGCGACATCAATACCTTGGCGGAACAGATCGATCTCACCATCTGCTGCACGCAGCTTAAGCTGAATATTTGGATAACGTTCTAGGAATGGCAACACAAACGGTTGAAGCACCGAATTAAGAAATGCTTCAGGGGCTGCTACTGTGAGTGCGCCTGTTGGCTCAGCATGATCTTCCGCAGATAGCTCAACGGCTTGCTGCGCTGCATTCACCATTGCGATGCTTTGGTCGTAAACCTTTTGCCCAGCTTGAGTGATGATCAACTTACGAGTCGTGCGCTCAAACAGTTTGACCGAGAGGGCTTGTTCCAACCGTGTGATCAACTTACTTAAAGCCGATGGCGTTACGCCGAGTTGTTTAGCAGCAGCGGTAAAACTGCCTTCGTTTACCACCAAGATAAACGAAGCAAGATCAGGAAGTAGGGCAATGAGTTTTGGATTAACCATAATTGTTCAGTTCTGCGCAGCGGAATAACGACATTGTCTGGTACGGTTTCACGAGGTTCAAGTGTCACCGTCTCGCTTTAACGATATTTTGCCAAAAATGCATTGAGTGCAGGCAAGCCAGATTCACCAGTATGGTATTGCTGCCAACAGTGATAAATGGCCGTTTCGTGGTCTGCAATTAACTCGATAGCTTCTCGCTCAGCGATTGAATATTGCTGTGAAGCTTTCACTTCTTCATGCCACTCTCGATACTTAACCTCATAAGGTTCTACCCACTTCAAAAGAGTCGCTACCAACTCTTGCCATGGTAAACCAATCCACTTGGTTGCGTCTGCCAAGCCTTTATCTAGCATCTCTTGGTGTCGACTTTCGATATCCATGCCATTTGTCAGCAATACAGGTTTGAGCTTTTCTGCGGTGAGTTCTTCCACTTCAATCAAGGTTTGCCACAGCGTTTGTTGTTCACTTTGGGTGTAATGGCTCAAGTAGTGGCTGAAAAAAGCGATGCCGTAGATTTCGCCATAGTAGGCAGACAGAACGTTATGAATCATGGTGAGAATCGTGATTTAAACAGGGAATACCGCATTGTAGGAGGGGAAAGCGCGAAGTGTAAATACAAAAAGTGCTGCTGACAGAATTCGAACAGAACTTGTGAGAATTTTATGAGAATTCGATGAAGTTGCTGATAGATTTGCTCGTCATTCTTAGAGGCAAGAACGCAAAACGTTCGAAACGTAATGCTTAACCTACTCAAGTCACGAACAAAGAAGTAAAGCCGTACACATGGGCTTGGGTAGTTCAACCCTCATTAAAGGATGGAATCACAATGAAAAAACGTACCCAACTCGGACTCGTCATGACTTCAGTCGCTATGGCACTAGGCTCTGCATCAGTGAATGCGGCGGAATTGGAAATCACCGTGACAAACGCAACCAAAGGCATCTACTTTACGCCACTTATTGTTGCCGCACATGGCTCTGATCTTCAAATGTTCAGAACGGGTCAAGCAGCGACTTCAGAACTAGAAGCAATGGCAGAAGGCGGTGATATCTCTGGTCTTGCTAGCGTGATTAGTAACGCTGGTGGTGCGGTGGTTGAGAACCCTGCTGGTGGCATTTTGAATCCGGGTGTTGCAACCACCTTCACCTTAGACAGTGGCGACCACGGTTATCTTTCTCTAAGCGCGATGTTGCTGCCAACCAACGATGGCTTCGTCGGTCTGGATAGCTGGAAGATTCCAACGGAAGCGGGTACATACCGAGCAACGCTAGGAAGCTACGATGCCGGTACAGAAGCGAACGATGAACTTGCGTCTAGCATGCCAAACCCACCTTTCATTACCTTTGGTACTGGCGGCACAGGCGTTGAAGCAACAGTAACTAACGATAAAGTTCACGTGCATCCGGGTAACCTTGGTGATAGCGACCCATCTGGCGGCATCAGTGACCTAGACAGCAGTAGCCATCGTTGGTTAAACCCAGTCGCAACCATCACAATCGTTGTGAAGTAAGGGGGATGTATGAAATACAGAATCTTACTAGTAGCAGCTTCAGTCGGCTTGCTCGCCGGTTGTCCAAGCGATGATGATAATGACGTAGTGAAATCGTACCGCTACACCGTCAACGTGGCGAACTTGACTGCGAATCAACCAATGTCTCCGCTCGCTGTACTCACTCACAATGGTGACTACCAATTGTTTGAAATTGGACAAGCCGCATCTGTTGAACTTGAGCACCTTGCCGAAGGCGGTAGTAACGCTGAGCTGATTGAGTTGATGAACAGCAATGACAGTGTTTACCAAGGTATTTCGGGTAATGGATTGGTGTTGCCGGGTGCAGCGGACGAAGTCACCATCACGGTTGATCCTAGTCGTTACGGTTACTTGTCTGTGGCGTCTATGTTTGTGAATACTAATGATGCCTTTGTTGGCGAAACGGGACTATCGCTCAAATCGCTCGCAGTGGGTGAAAGCTATGAAATGAGCATGAACGTTTGGGATTCTGGCACGGAACTGAATGATGAGCTTGCCGCAACCATTCCCGGCCCAGCAGGAGGCGGTGAGGGTTTCAATGCCGCTCGTAATGACAGCAATGACGTTGTTGCTTTCCATTCGGGCGTTGTTAGTCAAGATGACGGATTAGCAAACTCAGCACTCTCTACGAACCATCGTTTCTTGAACCCAGGTGCGAAAGTCACCATCACTCGAGTCGAGTAACACAGGCTCCGATGACGTCTCCTTTCCAAAGCGCTTGTAGCCGAGCGCTTTATCCCTCATGGCGTCATCGGAACCTTTTTTGAAAGAATTTCTAATTTGTTCCGGTCATGTGCAAAGTGAGGATACTCGAAGGCAAGGAAAGGACCATGGAACAACAGGCAATCAATTTAGTCGCGAACATCTTGTTGGTGGAAGATGACGATGATTTGGCAGAACTGGTTCAGATGCATCTCAAGTTTCAAGGACACCAAGTGTCGCGAGCCACAAATGTCGCCGATGCTAAAGCGCAATATCAGCAACAACCCTTTGATTTATTGATCCTTGACCGAGGTTTGCCAGATGGTGATGGTCTAGACATCTGTCATTATTTGCGTCAGCAACAAGATTGGAGTCCAGTGCTCATGCTGACAGCCAGAGACGGTGAAATGGATAAGGTTGACGGTTTAGAAGCGGGCGTTGATGATTACATCACTAAGCCATTTAGCGTATTAGAATTCCAAGCACGAGTGCGAAACGTGCTGCGCAGAGTCAGCCAAACCGCTGAAGCAAAGGTGGCAAATGAGGTCCTCGACGATGCTATGGATTTTGGTCCGCTGAGAATTATTCCGGAGTTGCACCAAGTATCCCTAAACGACAAAGATGTCACGCTCACCGCGACAGAGTTTACTTTGCTGCAGTTTCTCGCGACTCGTCCGGGTAGAGTCTACAGTAAAGATGAATTGCTCGATCACGTTTGGAACACCAGTCATTCTGGTTATCACCACACTGTGTGTAGCACCATTAACCGTTTACGCAGCAAACTGTCGTTGTCTGATTCTGATCATCACTTCATTCAAACTGTTTGGGGTGTTGGGTATAAGTTTCAACCAAGTCACTAATGCAAGAAAGTAAGTCAAGACAGTAAGTCGGCAGTTGTTTTCACCGTCATTTTTCAATCATCACGGGTGTTTCAGAAACATCGCTGTTTAAGGAGGCGATAGGATGAGCTTCAAATCTCGCTTAGTGGTATTTACTAGCTTGTGGTTTTGCCTCGCGGCGGTGGTGATTGCACTGACTTACAATTGGCAAAAAGAAACCATTGAGTTACGCACTAAGCAAAGCCTGCATAAAGAGCTAGCCAGCCACATGCGTGATGATAATCCGCTGATGATCGGTACGGATTACAACCCTAAAGCGCTCAAGTCGATTTTTCACACGCTCATGCTGATCGGCCCTGACTTTGAAATCTACTTCCTCGATAGCCAAGGCAATATCACCACCCATGCAGCACCAGAAGGAGCGGAGATCATGGGAGCGGTGGATCTCAATCCCATTAAGCAATTCTTAAATGACCAGCCTTTTCCTATTTTGGGTGAAGACCCACGTAATCGTGGTGAACACAAAGTCTTTTCTGTCGCAGCGATAGAGGAATTAGGCTCTACGGTCGGTTATCTCTATGTGGTGATTGGTAGTACCCGACATGACGCCATTGCCAATGCTCAAGTCGATACTCCTTACATCGCGCTGGCAGGATTGGTCTTAGTGTCCATTTTAGGCTTTGCTCTTGGAGCTTATGTACTGGTCAAACGTAGCCTATTGAACCCAATTGAGCGCGTGACCAAACAACTTCAACAGCAAGCTGAACATGATTTCCGCCTGCAACCTGATTTTACTCACCAAGTGCCGGAGCTCGTGCCGATTGCGCACTCTTATCAGATGATGGCGAAGCACATTCAGCAACAGTTTTTACAGTTGGAGTATCAATCGTCTCATCGTCGTCAAAGCTTGTTGCAGCTTAGTCACGATTTAAAAACGCCGTTATCAAGCGTGCTGGGTTATTTGGAAACATGGCGTTTGCAACATCCGGAATCCGATCCTTTGATTGACGTCGCTTTCCGAAATTGTGAGAAGCTCTCAACTCAATTGCATTCTCTATTAGACGCCGCACGCAAAGAAGCTCCAATGCCAAACTACGAGTACCGCCCCGTAGATCTGGGCGCTTTGATGGCAGAATGTGCTGAAACGATGCAGAGCCAGTTTTCTCGTAAAGAAGTGGTGTTGAAAGTGGATATCGATAGCGAAATCCAAACCGTGGGTGATAAGGGGCTATTGGAGCGGTTGGTGCTTAACTTACTTGAAAATGCCTTACGCCACAGCCCAATTGGTTCGGAAGTGCATTGCCAAGCGCATTTGAGTGAGGATAAGTCGCGTATCCACTTTACCTTCGTCAATCACATTGAGGAAGAAGCGGAGGGCGGTTCTTTGGGGATCGGGACGAAGATTGTCCAATCGATCTTAATGCTTCACCACAGCTACCTTGAGACCAATGCAACATCCTCTCAATATCAACAGAAGTTCACACTTCTCGCAATCTAAAGAGAAGTGTGAGACATAAGTTAATGTTTATTCAATAACACCACATACGACGCGAGCGCCGCCACCACCTAGCTTACTTGGGTGATCGGAGTGATTGTCACCACCTGCATGGATCATTAACGCTCGACCTTTTAAATCCGATAATTTTAGGCGAGGCGCGACAACGGGCTGAATGGCATTGCCGTCCATGTCCACATAGAGTGGAGGCAAGTCGCCTAAATGATTGTCATCGGTCCAAGGATAGCCATGCTTCCCTGTGTTGTTAGGATCATAATGGCCACCTGCTGCGCCGCCTAATACGGTTTTGTCATCCTTTTCTATGCTATCGCAAGATGGATTAGTGTGAACATGGAAACCGTGCACACCTGCTGACAAACCTGATAATTGAGGCGTAAAAACAACGCCATAATCACTTTGTGAAATCTCAATGGTACCAGCGCTCTCATTGGTGTTGAGAGCAGTCATTTCTACCGTTTTTGCTAGCACGTTAGGTGCGGCGACAAGAGCGGATGCAACTGAAATGCATAGCAATCCTTTTAACATGGGACCTCCTTCTTTTAGGGTGTACGCTCAAGCACATATTAGTGAAAACCTGTTTTACTTATGTATGTTGAGCGGTGAGTTTATGTCATAGAGTGATGTGTATCACTTTATGGTCTTAAACTGATATCTCGATCCGAAATCAGCTTTCTTTTATTTAGTCTTAACATGTTGAGATCGTTAAGATATAAAAAGAATAGACGCCAATCTTAAAATAGCCTGAATATTTTTAAATTAACGCAAAGTTAAATTTTTAATGACTTTATAACAAAGCTCATAATTGTTTTATAAAGAATTTGGTGGAATTGTCCGCAATAAAGAATAATCAAATTAACGAATATATTAATGTGAACATTGTTGTTTATAGATTTGTGGTCAAACTGTTGCTTATATCATCAAATAAGATAAAAAATTGGAACTAAAGTCACTTAATGGCAGAGGAAAAAATTAAACTCTGATTGTAATGGGTAATAATGTTTTAGTAACAGATAGTTACGCACTTAAAATTAATAATATGGCTAATTTCCGACAAGGATTGAAAAAGATGAAAGACAAGGAATCTATTCAGACTAATAGCAGCCGCCGTAATTTTCTGAAAGGCGCAACAGGAGCTGTTGTTGCTGGTGTGAGTGCTTCCGCTTTCTCAGGCGTAGCTCAAGCACGAGAACAGAAAATTGATTGGAGCAGCCGCGGGCTAGGTAGAAAACACGATAAGCGCTTCTGGCGTAAAGTGCGAAGACAGTTCGTTTTGGATAAACGAACCACTTACATGAACATTGGTACAACAGGTTCAATGCCAAAACATGTTCTTGAAGATTACGAGCATAACAACAAGCTGGTGGCTAAATACCCTTGGGATATGAAAGGCAAATTTGGCTCTTGGCCGTATGTTTCTGAGATGGTTAAAGACGTCGCACCAGGTTTTGGTGCTAACCCAGAAGAGATCATTCTCAGCCGCAACACTACTGATGGCTTATGCTCGATCATTAATGGCTTACACTTTGAACCAGGTGATGTGATTCTAACGACACACCATGAACATATTGCTGCAACATCACCTATGAACGTAGCGAAACATCGTTTTGGTGTGGATGTGGTAGAAATTCAACTACCAGTATTTACTGGTACCGAAAACGTTTCTGAGCAAGATTACATTCAAGCGTTCCGAGACGCGCTTGATGCGAATCAAAACGTTCGCCTAATTGTTTTCTCTCATATCACATACAAAACAGGAACCGCGCTACCAGCAAAAGCCATTTGTGCTTTAGCAAAAGAGTATGGTGTACCTACTCTTGTTGATGGCGCGCATACGGTCGGTATGTTTGACCTTGATTTCCACGATATGGATTGTGATTTCTATGCAGGATCTGGTCATAAGTGGCAGTGTGGTCCGGGCGCGACGGGTATTCTGTATGTTCGTGATAACGGTAACCGTTTGAATGAGTATTGGAGTGACCGAGAGAACCCGTTATGGTTGATCAACTCCTCACTTTCTCATGCTGATTACCTGGGTAAACAGCTGCAAATGCAATACATTGGTAACGATAACTATCCTGCGAAACAAGCACTAGTTGATAGTTGCAAAATGTGGGATGAGATTGGTCGAGACCGTATCGAAGAGCGAGTTGTAAGCCTTGGTAGTTTATGTAAAACCTTGCTTCAAGAGTACTTACCACAAGCCAAAATGTATTCACCAAACGTGGAAGGCTTAACCAGTGGCTTAACGACGGTTAACCCGTTCTCCGATGTAACTAATGAAGAGATACTGACGGAATTCCGAGATCGTTTACGTGAAGAGTATGGTTACATCATCCGTACGACTAGCTTTAAGCTGCATAAGGATGATGACTTTGATACTTACGCGCTGCGTATCTCTACGCATTTGTTCCATGACGAACAAGATGTGGAAGGGCTCGTAATGGCGATGACGAATTTGTATTACTCGTCGTTCTAACATCGTTGTTTATCACTCAAGCGCCCATTATTGGGCGCTTTGTGAAAGGTAAGGATATTATTATGTCAGTCATAACATTCAAAAGAACTTTAGCGACGGTGGCGCTCATGGTTACCTCTGTTGCGTCGTCTGCCGCTTGGTCAGACGATTTACAACAAATCCGTGAACGCGGTGTACTGCGTCACATTGGTGTCCCGTACGCTAACTTTGTCTCCTATATTGAACAAGGTGAAGTGGAAACTTTGACTGGCTTGGATGTAGAGATAATAAAAGGTTTTGCCAAGTCGTTAGGTGTTCAGTACCAGTATGTTCCAGCACAGTGGAGCGACGTGGTTGGTAAGTTGACAGGGCAAAATGTGCAATATCACAACAAGCAGGCTGTTGTCGGAGAAAGTGTTCCAATTGAAGGCGATTTGATCGCAAATGGCGTTACTATTCTTGATTGGCGTTCTGAGGTTGTCGATTTTTCTCAAGATTATTTTCCTTCAGGTGTATGGTTGGTTTCCAGATCCGACTCTAGTCTGAGCCCGATTAAACCAAGTGGGTCGGTCGATGAAGATGTTAAAAACGTCAAGCAGCTGATCGATGGTCGCGAAGTGTTAGCTTTAGAACATTCTTGCTTGGATCCTAACCTTTATGACTTATATGACACAGGTGCAAAAGTTATATTACCTGATGGGGCGCGTCTCCTTAATGAGATGGTTCCAGCGATAATGAAAAATGATGCGGAAAGCACATTATTAGATGTTGCGGATACGCTAATTGCCCTCGAAAAATGGCCGGGTGAAATAAAAGTCATTGGCCCTATATCTGAAAATCAAAAAATGGCTGTTGCATTCCGTAAAAATTCCCCTGAATTACGCAAAGCATTTAATCGTTATTTAGACTCGATAAAAAAAGACGGTTCATACGAAAAACTAGTAAAAAAATACTATCCATCTATTTACTACTTTTATAACGATTACTTTATAGAAGATAAAAAGAAAGTCCGATGAATAAGGCCGTTAAAAAATTTTCCAGTAAAAGATTTATTACAATAAGCGCAATATTAGTTTCAATTTACTTAGCTATGCTTATTACTGTGACTAGCGTAGGTCAAAATAAATTAAAAGAATCTCAATACAGAGAACTAGATTTAAAAGTTAAAAGTTATGCAAGCACACTCGATAATTTATTTACCATAGCGAGTGAAGATGTTGATAATCTAGCTACAGATAAAACAATACAAACATTCTTTGGTAATTTAGCTTCTGGCATGTCAATGGAGTATGGATTAGGAGCCAGTCTAATTAATTTAAAGCGTCGCTTCGATGAGAAGATAGACAGTAAGCTAATTAATAGCAGCCAAATCTATAAGAAGCTCACGCTGGTAGGCAGTGATGGAGTCACCATTGTCACCACTGGATCTGAAAACCTTGCCGAGCACAAAATGGACATACAAACCTTAATGACTCAACACGGGCATCCCGAAGAGGTTTGTGCGACGCGATACAATGATGACGTTCGCATTCAAGTCATTAAGCAAGTTAAGTTCTCCGGAAAGCCTGTTGCCTTTTTAATTGCCGATCTTAATAAGAATATTGTTATTGACCAACTTACTAACCAAGAACACGAAGATAGTTATAGCCGAATGGTGCTAAAAATAAAAGACGTGGAAATGGTTGTATGGGATACCATAAATAAAACACCTTCTCACAATAAGGATGAGAACTATTTCGTTTCTGAGGCTATAGACGGAAAAATTTACTTTGAAGTGCCTGTGGATAAACATCACTTCAAATTGATGGCGTGGTTCGAGCCTTTGAGTGAACGAGATATATTTACATCACGGCTCTTTATTATTGGTTTGAGTATTCTCGCCGTTATGATCGTCATTGCTTTATGTTATGCATTCATCACGAACAATAATAGGATTGAATTGAAAATTAAGCTTGAGGAAGAAAAAAAGCGTAAAGATATTCTTTCTAAACAGAATAAAAAATTAACGAACGAAATTGAACGTCGAAAAGCGTCTGAAAAAGAACTCGCCTTCCAAGCTAAATATGACACATTAACCAATTTACCTAATCGTAGTTATGGTTCCGAGCGATTGGCTTTGGAGTTAATTAGGGCATCGCGTAGTGGGTCTAAAGTTTTGGTGATGTTCATCGACTTAGACCACTTTAAGCAGATTAACGATTCAATGGGACACTTTGTTGGGGATGAAATCCTTAAACTCAGTGCTCAGCGACTGTATCAAGTCGCGAGAAAAACAGACTTATTGGCGAGAATTGGTGGGGATGAGTTTTTACTCGTCATCCCTGATTTGCCTGATAATGATACTGCAAAGCGAGTTGCTTCAAGTGTACTTTCGGCGTTTAACGATCCGTTTGTTTGGAACAACCATGAATTCTTCTTGAGTAGCAGCGTCGGAATGTCTGTGTTCCCGGATGATGGAGACAACGCTGAGCAGCTTCTTGCATGTGCAGATATGGCAATGTATCGGGCGAAACAAGATGGGCGTGATGGCTTTTGTTTTTATAACCATAATATGAACCAAGACTTGCAACGCTATTTGGATCTGGAAAATCGTCTGAGAAGTGCGATCTCCAATCAGTTGTTAGAGCTGTATTATCAGCCAATTATTGAGCTGAGTAGTGGTAAAATCGTAGGGGCAGAAGCGCTAATGCGTTGGAATGATGACAAGTACGGATTCGTAAACCCTGAAGAGTTTATCTCTATTGCAGAGAAAAATGGTTTAATTCATCAAATTGGTGAGTTTGCTATTCAACAAGCGTGTCGACAAGCGGCACAATGGCAGAGTCTGACTCCGTTGTTTGTTTCTGTAAACTTTTCTAGTGTTCAATTTAGGTACTGCGAGCGCTTACTTACGTTTATTAAACACAGCCTTGAGGAGTCTGGTCTTCCGTCAGATAAGTTCGATATTGAAGTGACAGAAAGTCTCCTCTTCAATCACGATTCTGAGCTATTAGACATGCTTAATAACTTACGAGCGTTAGGCACCAAACTTACTATTGATGATTTTGGTACTGGTTATTCTGCGCTGAGTTACTTGCAGAAGTTTCCGTTCGACCGCTTAAAAATTGATCGTAGCTTTATGCAAAATATGTTCGAGAACGACTCAGACCGCGAGCTTGTGAACGTAATCATAGCAATGGCAAAAGCGCTGGATCTTAAGATCGTCGCAGAAGGCATCGAAGAACAGCGTCATGTGGATTACCTGAAAAACCTAAACTGTGAGTTCGGACAAGGTTTCCACTATAGTCGACCATTACCTGCTAAGGACTTTGAAGCACTTTTGGCTAAGCCTACCTGGCTATAATTCCTTTTATAACAACCTCATAGAAAAGCATTAATCGAATTTGTGCCTAGGATTCATTAATGCTTTTCCACCTTAAGGTATAATCCTTCCTCCTTCCTTGAATTACACTACAATTAATTGATGAGTGATAGCCCGTGACGCCCGTCACATAAAGGCTCAACCTAATTCTAAACGAGTAAATACTCGCCAAAATAACTAGGAAGGAATTTCAAATGTCTTCTGCATTCTACCAACAGATTCAGCAGCAAATCGAAGAAGTAAAGGCGGAAGGCCTTTACAAATCAGAGCGTGTCATTACGTCTCAACAGCAAGCGGCTGTTAAAATCTCTACTGGTGAAGAAGTACTAAACTTCTGTGCGAACAACTACCTTGGCCTTGCCAACCACCCGGCACTTATCGAAGCGGGTAAAGCAGGCATGGACGAGCACGGCTTTGGTATGGCTTCAGTACGTTTTATCTGTGGTACGCAAGACATCCACAAAGAGCTTGAGCAGAAGCTTTCTAAGTTCCTAGGTAAAGAAGATACGATTCTTTACACATCATGTTTCGACGCAAACGCGGGCCTATTTGAAACTATTCTAGGCAAAGAAGACGCAATCATCTCTGACGCTTTAAACCACGCGTCAATCATCGATGGTGTTCGTCTATGTAAAGCAATGCGTTTCCGCTACTCAAACAACAACATGGAAGAGCTAGAGCAACAACTGATCGCTGCGAAAGAAGCAGGTGCTCGCCACATTCTTATCGTAACGGACGGTGTGTTCTCAATGGACGGCGTAGTAGCAAACCTTCCGGCTATCTGTGACCTAGCAGAGAAGTACGGCGCGTTGACTATGGTTGATGACTCTCACGCTGTTGGCTTCATGGGTAAAACTGGTGCAGGTACGCACGAGCACCACAACGTGGTTGACCGTATCGACATCATCACTGGTACGCTAGGCAAAGCAATGGGTGGCGCTTCAGGCGGTTACACGTCTGGTAAAGCGGAAGTGATTGACTGGCTACGTCAGCGTTCTCGTCCATACCTATTCTCTAACTCTGTTGCACCAGCAATCGTAAGCGCTTCTATCCGCGTTCTAGATCTACTAGAAGAGAGCGGTGACCTACGTGATCGTCTATGGGAAAACGCAGCACACTTCCGTACTCGTATGGAGGACGCTGGTTTCACAATGGGTGGTGCTGACCACGCAATCATCCCAATCATGCTTGGCGACGCAAAAGTAGCAGCAGAATTTGCAGAGCGTGCGCTGGAGAAAGGCATCTACGTAATCGGCTTCTCATTCCCTGTAGTACCAAAAGGTCAAGCACGTATCCGTACTCAAATGTCTGCGGCGCACTCTCGCGAGCAACTAGACCGTGCAATCGACGCGTTCATCCAAGTTGGTAAGGACATGGGTCTTATTTAAGATTCTAGGCCTTAGACAATAGGGCCTTTAATTAAGGTTACATTATGAAAATTAAAGCATTATCAAAGCTAAAGCCTGAAGAAGGCATCTGGATGACTGAGGTTGATAAACCTGAAGTTGGCCATAACGACATTCTGATCAAAATTAAGAAAACCGCTATCTGTGGTACAGACGTACACATCTACAACTGGGACGAATGGTCACAAAAGACAATTCCAGTGCCTATGGTTGTTGGTCACGAATACGTGGGTGAAGTGGTTGCGATTGGTCAGGAAGTTCGTGGCTTTGAAATCGGTGACCGCGTATCTGGCGAAGGTCACATCACGTGTGGTCATTGTCGTAACTGTCGTGGCGGCCGTACTCACCTATGCCGTAACACGATTGGTGTGGGCGTTAACCGCGAAGGTGCATTCGCAGAATACCTAGTTATCCCAGCGTTCAACGCGTTCAAGATCCCTGAAGGCATCTCTGACGATCTAGCGTCTATCTTTGACCCGTTTGGTAACGCAGTACACACAGCACTTTCTTTCGACCTAGTAGGTGAAGACGTGCTTATCACAGGTGCTGGCCCAATCGGTATCATGGCAGCAGCGGTTGCTAAACACGTTGGTGCTCGCCACGTAGTGATCACAGACGTGAACGAATACCGTCTAGAACTTGCTCGTAAGATGGGCGTAACACGCGCAGTAAACGTTGCAGAAGAGAAGCTAGAAGACGTAATGGCTGAGCTAGGCATGACAGAAGGCTTCGATGTAGGTCTAGAAATGTCTGGTAACCCAGCAGCATTCAACTCAATGCTAACCACAATGAACCACGGTGGTCGTATTGCACTACTAGGTATTCCACCATCAGACATGGGTATCGACTGGAACCAAGTTATCTTCAAAGGCTTGGTGATCAAAGGTATCTACGGCCGTGAAATGTTCGAAACTTGGTACAAGATGGCTTCACTGATCCAATCTGGTCTGGATCTATCGCCAATCATCACGCACCACTACAAGATTGACGATTTCCAAGAAGGCTTCGACGTAATGCGCAGCGGCATGTCAGGCAAGGTTATTCTTGATTGGGAATAACTTATTCAAGTAAGAAATGCGCTCCTTTTTGGGGCGCATTTTTGTTTCATGAAGATTCTTGTTTTGGGAAGAAATGGTCGCCAATCTTTTCTAAACTTCTCGTGTCGTTCTGCTACTTTTTTTAGATTTTTTCCACTCAACTTCACCCTACCTTCTAACTCATTGTCGATTCTGTATTTGGAACAAGATAATAACCATTTGTTTTTAGTGGTTATTTTTTAGCATTACATGCTTAAAAATCGTCACTTTTAAGTTTAATATTTTTATTTGCTGTTCGTCTTTATCCTTATCCTGCTTCTTTTTATTGTTTTACATTTTATATGCATTTGGTTTGTCATAATTGAGCTATAACTAATAAAAAGGTTACCGATATACAGTGGAATGTAAAAATGGAGCTTTATATGAAAAGATTTTATCTGATGATGCCTCTGCTCTTAACCTCATTTAGTTGGCAAGCGAATGGAGCGTCAGTGAGCGGTACGATTGATGTTTCAATTAACCTTGTACAAGGTTGTGTGATTAATGGAAATAATGCGGTAGATGCAGCTTCTGGCGTTGGCTTTGGCTCACTCGCCTTTGGAGACGTGCCTGCAATCTTCAGTGAACAAGATGGTGTGGTAAATGGTGGTAGTGCGACGGGTATTGAAGTGCTTTGTAGTAATGGTGTGACACCGACGTTTACATTGGGCACCGGATTGTATGATGCAAGTGCGACCGTTGGTACCTACGCGATGTCAAATGGCGCGCAATTTATTGATTATACGTTGTTTACCGACTCAGACCGAAGCACACAAATTATACAAGGTGGGACGGTAGCTCTGTCTGAATTTACTAGTGCAACATCGCAAACTATTGAGCTTTTTGCGAAAGCTTACGGTACGAGCAGCATTGCCGGTACATACTCCGATACCATCAGTGTGACGCTAAGCTGGTAAAACGTGACGCTGGTTGTTAGGGGCTTTTCACTTGTCGCGATGAGTTTGTGTTCTTTAACTGTGCTGGCTGATGCGACACAAACTTTTCAGGTGTCTGCCACCGTAGATACAGGTTGTTTGATTAACGGCGCAGTACAAGAAGAAAGCGCAACCCAAGCCGGGCAAATAGGCACGTTAGATTTTGGTGAGCATTCTTCAGTTTACGTGACGGAAGTACAAGGCAGCATCACTTACAGTTCATCACTCACATTAAGTTGTACTCCGGGTATTACGATGAATGTTTCCGTAAATGGCGGGATGAATGCATCGGATGGTGTACGTAAGCTAAAGCACAGTGAAGAAGCGACAACGGTAGATTACTTTTTGTTTCAGGATCTAAATTATACGCAGGTGCTTGATATTGACACGCAATATTCCGTCGATACTGACCAAGACCCAGATAATATTCAGTTTCCTATCTGGGCAAAGGCGACAATAAATGGGAATGAAATGGCTGGAATTTATATGGATACGCTTACGCTGACATTAGAGTGGTAAGTGAACTTTGGAGGGGTGAAATGGAATTCATACTCAAAAAACTATTATTAATAACCTTCCTTTTTGTTTTTTTCTCAAATGCCAACGCTAACTCATTATTAATTTGGCCGATTTACCCCAAAATATCAGAGGAGAGTAATGCAACATCACTTTGGATGGTAAATAAAGGCAGTGTTGATTCTTATTTACAGGTGAGAATTTTTAAGTGGGAACAAAACGAAGGAGAAGATAGCTATTCAAGTCAAAGCCAGTTAATTGCAACCCCTCCGTTTGTCAAAATTGAACCAGGTGAAAAGCAGTTAATCCGCATCATCAACCAAGATGAAGCCTCTGCGGGTAAGGAGTATGCATACCGAGTGATCATAGATGAATTACCGCCAACTCAAAACCCTCAAACAGAATTGACGGAAAATGAACTCGCTGTAAAAGTCCGAATGCGTTACTCGATACCTTTGTTTATTTACGGGAAAGGGCTGACTGATACTCAAAAACCAAACCGTGACAGTGAATTATGGGATGATTTACAGGCACAGTTTATTAAGAAAAATAATCAGCGTTTTGTTCACATTAAAAATTCAGGAAAACACCATGTTCGCTTAGTGAATTTACAATTGAACCTACCAAATAAAGATCCTGTCGTTATTTCCGATGGACTAGCTGGCTATATTCTTCCTGAACAGTATAAGGTTTGGTCTATTCCCCATAGTAATGTCAGCCCCTTGAGTTTGAGCGCGAATATTGGAGGTAAACGTTACCAAATACCATTGAAGCAATAATGAATAGATTTAATACAATGAATGCTTTCTTTTGGTTGGTATTACTTAGCGTAACGTGGAGCAGTATTGGTCTTTGTGCAAATTCAGCAAACCACTTCTCTGAGCTACCGAGTCCTGAAAATTTCTCATTAGAAAAGTTTGAGAATATTAGCCTCAATCTGGAGTTGGTGATCAATCAAAGAGCAACAGGGCTTGTTGCGAAAGTTGAGCGAGTTAGCGATCAGTTCTTTTTGCTCCGGGAGGACCTCATTTCAGTTGGGGTTACCGCCACGTCGTTGCCTGGAACCGAAGAGAGACTTGAGGTTACGTCTATCCCAGGTGTTAACGTGCGTTACTTGCAATCGTCATTGCAACTTGCAATTGACGTACCGCCTAATTGGTTACCGATGCAGAGCTTATCAGCGCAGGATATGGGGCGATTTTCCCCGGCTCAGTTTGGGCGTGGTGGCCTGCTTAACTACAACGTATTTGGTGTGTACGAGAACGAAAGCCGACAAAAGGAGGTTTCTATAAATCATGAAGTCAGAGCCTTTTCTGAGTTTGGCGTTTTTTCTACTACCGGGATATTTAAATCTAACTTTCATCGCGATGTTCAGTCCCAGAAAAGCAGCCAGTACACTCGTTTTGATACGAGTTACGAGTACGTCAATCAAGAGAAGCGAATTCGTATGGAGGTAGGGGACTATATTGTTCGCCCTTTATCTTGGAGCCAACCAGTAAGACTGGCGGGTATTCAGTTGTCGCATGATTTCTCTATGCGTCCGGATGTCGTGACGACGCCGTTACCTGCATTTTACGGTGAGGTCACAGCGCCCACTACGTTAGATTTGTTTATCAATGGCTTTAAAACTGACTCAATGAATGTTGGGCCCGGTCCTTTCATTATTAACGATATTCCAATGCTCTCTGGTGCTGGGGAAGCAACGGTAATTGCAACGGATGCTCAAGGTAAGCAAACGGTCATGACCAGCCCATTTTTTCTCTCTTCCGATCTACTCAAGACCGGATTTACATCTTACAGTGCGAGTATTGGTGCGATCAGAGAAAATTTCGGTAATGCATCTAACGACTATGGAGACGGTGGCGTGGTTACCGCTCTGCGTCATGGCATGACTGATTGGTTAACATTAGAAGCTCAAGCCGAAGCAAAAGATGACCTGATCGTTGCGGAGCTGGGCTTTGTCACCAATGCTTTCAACTTGGGTACGGTGGATGCCTCGTTTCGTGTGAGTAATTTTCAGGATCAATCTACCTCATATGCGCTAGGTTATAGTTATCAGTCTCGGCTGTTTAGCTTCGCTGCTCGAACTCAAGTAGAACAAGCCGACTTTTATACCTTATCTCATTTACCAAATTATGAAATGCTCGATGAAGGCAAGGACGCTTCACTCGCGTCGCGCCATCTATCACAAATCAATATGGGAGTCCGTTTGGGAGATTGGGGCTCACTTTCTGGTGGGTACTTTGATATTCAACAATCCGACTCAGATTCACGTACCCTAAATCTTACTTATAGCTACGCTCTGCCTTTTAATATCAATATGTCCCTTTCTTACAACCATAGTATTGGTGGTCAGAGTGTTACGCTGGCGCAATTCTCTCTACCTTTCAGTTCTTTGGGGGGAAGTTCGGGGCTAACGCTGAAAAGAGAGGACGATGGCGATGTGCGAGGGCGAGTGGGTTACAGCCGCCTTGCGCCAATACGAGGTGGGTGGGGCGTCAATTTAGCGCATGATATTAACGAACACCCAGAAAACCGTAAACAGGCCGATTTGACCTACCGTGCGTCATGGGCGCAGTTCAGAGCGGGGTTAAATGGCACCAGTGGCGACTATGATTATTTTGCGGAAATGGCAGGTTCGGTCTCTACATTGGATGGAGAAATATTCCCGGCGAATGAAGTGTATGACAGCTTCGCTGTGGTGAGCACCAGTGGTTTTGAAGGTATTCCGGTTAAATATGAAAATCAAATTGTCGGAGTGACAGACGATGAAGGTTACTTACTTGTTCCTTGGGCTACGGCGTATTACACCGCCAAATATGAAATCGATCCACTTAATTTACCTGCCAATGCTGCGTTTTCTGCGACAGAGCAGTTTGCTTCGATACATTCGGGCTACGGCTACCTGTTAGAGTTCCCAATAGAGCTACAAATTGCACTGAGCATGACGGTGGTAGACGAAAATCATTTGTTCCTTCCGATTGGTACATATGGCCGCTCAGAAACGGGCTTAACAAGCCAAATTGGTTGGGATGGTTTTACGTACTTTGAAGGCGTTGACCCAGGCCGCTATATTCAGTTTTATCCTCAAGGACAGTCGCCATGTAAAGTGTTTATTGAGGGGTTGTATCAGCGTGACAGTCAAAAAATACAAACATTGCCTGAGCAGGTTTGTATCAAAGCCGAAGAAGAGACCGCACTATGATTTTGCGCAGCTGGTTTGCTAGCCTACTTCTCTTTTTCTCGTGCTCGACAATGGCTTGTCAGCTCACGGCGGCAGCACCTTTAATCTTGTTTGGCAATGTTTCTTCGTTTACTGTTTCAAGCTCTCAGCAGCAAAGCTCAGCTCAGCCTCATGCGGGGATTACGTGTGACTTTTCTACACTTGTGTCTTTGTTAAGTGGCGACTACGTATCAGCAACGTTTAACAGTATAAATAATGGTTTGCTATTAAATGAGGATGATCCGAGTTCGGAGCTCAGCTATCAGATTTTTGGCGATCCAGGTCTTTCACAAGAGTATGTATTCGGCCAAACTTACAATTTTTTTGAAATCGGGTTACTCGATTTACTCGGGTTGTTTGGCACTCAAGCCGAGTTTCCGCTCTATGCTCGGACGGGAGTGGGTAGTAATCTTTCCGCTGGGACTTATAAAGACCAAATCACCGTATCCTGGATTTGGGATTACTGTAAGGGTATCGGGGTTCTAGGGGTATGCATTGGCCGCGCCAATGGCAGCGCTCAAAGCGTGATTACGGTTGAGTTGGAAGTGACCCCTGATTGTATGATCACAGCGCCAGATATTGATTTTGGTTCGTCCCCATTAGTGGCCGGTTTTGAACCAGTCAGTCAGGTTATATCGTTAACTTGTACCAAGAATAGTTCCTTCTCCATTGGCTTGAATGACGGCCTAAATGCGTCCGGCGGTCAGCGGCGAATGATTTCTAGTGGTCACTATTTGGAGTATGAAATCTATAAGTCATCAACGATGGAGCGCTGGGGAGGCACCAGTTCTGAACGTCGTGAACACAGTGACGTCGATACTGGCGGCTCCATTCCGGATGGTATCACTCCACAGAATTATAATTATCGCGCGCAGATACTAACCAGCCAAACGACCCCTCCTGCAGGTACTTACACCGATTCAATAATCGTTGACGTTCAATTTTGAGCATCATGTCAATTACATCATTAGAGGCTTCTATTCCAAAAATCTTTTGTAATCATAGTTTTCACTCTGTCACTGCTTAATTTTGTGAGATTAGTATGGCTTTATTCTCACGGAATTTAACTTTCAGAAATAAGGAAAATGATGAAGAAGTCACTAACAACATTAGGTTTGGCACTGGTATTTACAGGAACAGCTTATGCAGCAAGCTGGGGCTACGAGGGAAACCATGGGCCAGCTCATTGGGGTGAGTTTGCATCTGAGTGCGCAAAAGGTCAAAACCAGAGCCCAATCAACATTGAATCGGCGACCGAAGCGAAGCTAGAAAAATTGAATTTCGACTACGAAGGTAAGGCAATTTCACTGCTGAACAACGGTCACACTTTACAGACTGGTTTAGAAGGTAAAAACACACTCACCATTGATGGTAAAGAGTTTACGTTGAAACAGTTCCACTTCCATACGCCATCTGAAAACCATGTGGACGGTAAAGAATACCCTCTAGAAGCACACTTTGTGCATGCCGACAAAGTAGGTCATCTAGCTGTTGTCGCGGTGTTCTTTAAACTGGGTGACGCGAACCCAGATCTAGCTAAGATGCTAGCTAACATTCCAACTAAAGATCAAGATGTTACTATCAAGGTTCCATTTGATGCTGATGCCCTTATCCCAAGTGATAAAGACTACTACCGCTTTAACGGCTCACTAACGACACCGCCATGCTCTGAAGGTGTACGTTGGTTCGTGATGAAAGAAGCACAAACTATTTCTCCTGAGCAGATAAAATCTTTTTCGGAAGTAATGGGGAAAAACAATCGCCCAATCCAACCGCTGAATGCACGTATGGTGTTAACGCAACAATAACCACTTCATGCGAAGAAAAATAAAAAGCCCGCTTAAACACAGCGGGCTTGATTATTTGGGTATTGGTGAGAACTAGAAGCCATGATCTTCTTGCTCTTCCGCTTTTACCATTTGTATAGGATCAAGCTTAAGCGTCTGAGTAGGGAACGCGATATCTGCATCGTGTTCTTTAATGATGTTGATTACCTTAAGCAGTATGTCCTGCTTAACCTCATGGTATCTCACCCAATTCACGGTTTTAGTAAAGGTATAGATAAAGAAGTGCAATGATGATGGACCGAATGTATCGAAGTTGACGATAAGTGTTTGGCGTGCATCAATGTCTTTGTGATTTTTCAGCATTTCTTTTACCGCGGTGATAATTTGCGGCATTTTTTCTGCATCGTCGTAACGAAGTCCAATTTTTTCGTAGATACGTCGGTTCAGCATGCGAGATGGGTTTTCTACGACAATGCTGCTAAACACTGAGTTTGGTACATACAGTGGACGCTTATCGAAAGTTCGGATAATGGTCATGCGCCAGCCAATGCGTTCTACTGTCCCCTCTATTTGTCGGTCTGGAGAACGGATCCAATCGCCAACTTTAAATGGACGATCGAAGTAGATCATAAGACCTCCAAAAAAGTTAGACAGCAAATCCTTCGCCGCTAAACCGACGATCAAACCACCAACACCACCGAAGGTAAGTAGGCCCGATAGTGACAGACCAAATGCCTGCATTACGGTTAGAATTCCGACGGTAATAAAGAACAGGCGCGCGACCTTAGCTATCGCTTGTACTGTTGTTTCATCTCGGTTCTTTTGTTCGAGAACATGCTCTTCAACATTGGTAATGAGCCGCATAACGGTCCATACGAAGATGCTGATGATTAAAATCAGTTTCAGCGTACTTAACCAGTTTATTTTATCGTTGAGCTCGCTCTCTAATATGATGCCGATAGAGGCGGTTGCTGGCCAACACCAAATGAGTGTACTGACTGGCGCTTTTAGCGCATCAAGCAACATGTCATCCCAGTGGAAGGGCGTTTTCTCTACGAGCGCAGCGAGGCGAGAGCGGATCAGCCGCCAAGCTATCCAAGCTATAAAGCTAGCGAGCGTAATGAAAAGGACGCTCCCACTCCAATTTTGATGAGACGTTTCAATGTAGCTTTGTAATTCGGTAAACCACTGTGGCATATGTAACTTATTTCTAGTGAACCATGGAAGGAAAGGTAGCAGATATTACTCCTTCACCCCAGTGATTTCCTTTAAATCATTTACTTATGTCTAAACCGCCCGAGATGGACTTTTCCTTCCGATGAAAAGAGAGTCACCTCAATGTTCTGTTGAGCGACCGCCTCATGCATGTTCAGAGGTACGCTACCAATGATTGAGGGTTGATATTTGGACGATCAATTATAACTTCTCTGACTTATCGCTAACATTTATCTTAAGTAAGTGTGAGAGTGTATTGGCTCTTGAATTAGCGGAGGCAGATATGGAATTTACAGAGCTGGATCGAAACGCGCTCTACGACATCTGGATGTCACAAAAAGCCAAAATGCACATCACTCAAATGGAAATGGCGAAGCGCCTTGGTTTGAGTCTACACGAGTTTTCTGGCTTGTTACGTGGTAATTCTCCACTGACGCTAGGTTTTGTAAAACAGCTATGCGAGCAGCTACATGTACGTCCTGGTCAGGTGATTCCGTCTTTGACGGAGCGTGATCTATCTGCATCTGGTACCGTTTATTTACAAAATCGTGTGACGGTGGATGGCGATATCAGTAACGTGTTTATCGACGGAAACCAAGTCGTGATCGAGTACGTTCACCAAGTTAGCTAGCTTGCTCGTCAAATTATCGGGTTGAAGAGCAATAAAAAACGAGCCACTGTTGGCTCGTTTTTTCGTTTCTGTTTTGCTCGATTGCAAAGATTATGGGATTTTCACTAGCGAATCGCGTGAAAGATCCGCGATAGACTTAGCGCCAGTCAGCGTCATTGCTACACGCATTTCTTTATCGTACAGATCCAGTAGGTTTTCAACGCCTGCTCCGCCTTGTGCTGCCAATGCGTACACAAATGAACGGCCAAGAAGCGTACAGTCTGCACCAAGTGCGAGCATACGAACGACATCAAGACCAGTACGAATACCAGAGTCTACGAAGATCTTAAGATCACCTTTTACCGCATCCGCAATGCTTGGTAGTGCTTTAGCACTTGAAAGTACGCCATCTAACTGACGGCCACCATGGTTAGATACCACAATGCCATCTGCGCCGAAACGTACCGCATCTTTCGCGTCTTCTTCATCTAGAATGCCTTTGATAACCATTGGGCCATCCCAAAAATCACGAATCCACTCAAGATCTTTCCAGGAGATAGAAGGGTCGAAGTTTGCGCCTAACCAGCCGATGTAATCTTCTAGCTTTGTTGGTTCGCCACGATAAGTTGAGATGTTACCTAAGTCGTGCGGTTTACCAAGTAGACCCACATCCAGCGCCCAGCTTGGGTGGCGCATCGCCTGGAATACACGACGCATGGCCGCGTTAGGGCCACTCATACCTGAGTGCATGTCACGGTAACGTGCGCCAGGAACTGGCATATCAACGGTAAACACCAGCGTTGTTACGCCTGCTGCTTTTGCACGCTCAAGTACGTTTTTCATAAAGCCACGATCTTTAAGCACGTAAAGCTGGAACCACATTGGACGTTCAATTGCAGGTGCGACTTCTTCAATCGGACAAACCGAAACAGTTGACATAGTAAATGGGATGCCTTTTTTCTCGGCTGCTTTTGCTGCTTGCACCTCGCCTCGGCGCGCGTACATACCAGTTAGACCAACAGGAGCTAGCGCGATTGGCATTGCCAGTTTCTCACCGAAGATCTCGGTTTCGAGGCTCAAATCTGTCATATCGCGTAGGACGCGTTGGCGAAGAGCGACATCACCTAAATCGTCAGTATTACGCTTCAGCGTGCGTTCGTCGTAAGAGCCGCCATCAATATAATGGAATAGAAACGGGGGAAGCTTGGCTTTCGCGGCAGCGCGGTAGTCAGTAGAAGCTGAGATAATCATAATGGTGTCCTAGCGGTTATTCTAAGCAAAGTTGTGGAGCAATTTGCTCTTTCGTTGAGTCTTCATCGCAAAGCAGTGAAGACATCAAAATGAGTATAGTTACCTATGGTTCACTTACGTTTGAATCGGTGATGTTGGTAACCCATTTACATAATTGGTTGAAAAATTTTATCAAATCACTCAATCAGTTATGCAAACTGGAAAGGGTGACACAGCTGTCGGGGGAATTGATGTAGCAAGCTAAATCAACATGTCGGGGTAGTAGTGCAGACAGCTGTGTCAAATTAGGCAGGGCTGTAAACCCTGCATTTCGCGTTACTTCATTAAGACATCTGTCATTTGGAAGCCATAAATCAGCACCAATCCAATAATGCCTGTCATTACAATGTAGTAGAACGTAGGGATAATCGTCTTACGCAATGTTGCGCCTTCTCGACCAAGCAAACCTACCGTGGCTGATGCGGCAACAACGTTGTGAATCGCAATCATGTTACCTGCGGCAGCACCGACGGCTTGGAGTGATACAACAATCACGCTCGAAATAGACAACGTTTGTGCCACTTCGAATTGGAACTGGCTGAACATCATATTTGATACCGTGTTTGAGCCAGCGATGAACGCACCCAGTGCACCAACGGTGGCACTCAGCGCTGGGAACGCAGAACCAACAAGGTCAGAGGCGAAGTTTGCGGTTGTGACGGGCATACTTGCTAGGTCAGCACCGTTGATGCCTGAGTTGATAAAGATACGAACCATCGGAATGGTAAATACCAAGACAAAACCCGCCCCAATCAGTGTTTTGCTTGACTCGCCAAATGCTTCACGCAATGGCTTTACGCTGCCGCTTTGTAACATTGCAGCAAGTAGTGCGACAAACACCAGAATGCCACCAGGAAGGTATAACGGCTGAATCGCAGCGCTAACGCCAGTCTCACCAAGAATGTTGCTGAACGACAAACTTACGCTTTGTACAAAGCCTTTCAGTTCTGGGCTTACGCGGCTTGCGACGAGAATAACTGCCAGCATTACATATGGAACCCAAGCTTTTACGATGCTCATTGGCTTGCCCGGATTGTCGTTTAGATCGACTTTTAGCGAACCTAACCACTCTGCAGGCCATTTGTCTTCGCTTTCGAAATCCCACTTAGTCTTTGGTACTAAGAAGCCTTTTTTCGCTGCGGTAACAACGATAGACAGACCAACCAAACCACCGATAAGTGAAGGGAACTCTGCGCCCAAGAATACGCCGGTTAACGCGTATGGAACGGTGAAAGAGACACCAGCGAATAACGCAAATGGTAGAATATCCAGGCCTTCACTCCAGCTTCTGTTCTTGCCGAAGAAACGTGTTAACATCATCGCCATTAATACCGGGATCATCGTACCTACGACTGCGTGAATGACAGCAACGTGTGCTGTGATATCTTGCAGGTACATTTCCCACGTTGCACCTTGTGCGGCCAACGACTCACTGATGTTATGCGTGTCTAAACCTTTGTTTACACCTACGATGATAGGCGTGCCTACCGCGCCGAATGAAACAGGCGTAGACTGAATCATCATGCCCATAAGGACAGCGGCTAGCGCAGGGAAGCCGATTGCAACCAGTAGTGGTGCAGCGATTGCTGCCGGGGTACCGAACCCAGATGCGCCTTCAATGAACGAGCCAAAGCACCAAGCAATGATGATGGCTTGTACACGGCGGTCAGCCGAAATATCGGTAAATCCATTACGGATTGTGGTGATCGCTCCAGTGTGTTTTAAAGTGTTGAGCAAGAAGATGGCACCAAACACGATCCATAGAACAGAGACAGTAATGCCGAGTCCTTGGAATACGGAGGCCAGTACGCGATTGGCTGACATATCCCAAAACATAAGTGCGATAGCGACGGTTAGACCGAACGCAACAGGCATGGCTTTTTTAGCAGGCCAGTTGAGACCAACCAATAAGATGGCGGCAACAACAATTGGCGAAAATGCCACTAGGGCAAGTAGGGTTTCACTCATTTGTACATCCTTCGTACGCTGACTTCTCGAACGGTGTCAATCCGCTGTAGAGGTGACTTTTTGTTGTAATGGTTTTGTTAATTTGGCGTGAATTTACTCCTTTATTTTTTGTTGATATAGGGAAATAATGAAAATAATTAATTCCAAAAGTGACATAATGGTATGAGAGCAGACGACTTAATCCTATTTTCTCAAGTAATCGAACTTGGCAGCTTTAGTAAGGTTGCAGAGGCAAATAACCTTACAAATTCGGTAGTTAGCAAAAGAATGGCGAGGTTGGAGGAAGAAATAGGGGCTCAGCTATTATATAGAACAACGCGCAAATTAACCTTGACCGAGGCAGGTAAGGTGTTACTCCACAGTGCTAAAAATGTGAAGCAGGCCACTCAGGAGGCTATGGACGCTGTTGCAGGCTTTGGAGAGAATGTGAGCGGTCATATAAAAATGTCCGTGCCGTGTATCTCTGGAGATTTGATACTTGCTGATGCTGTTGCCGAATTTTGTAACCTTCATCCGGGTCTGACCGTGGATATGTCATTGGATAATCGCTTTGTCGATTTAGTGGCTGATGGTTACGATTTAGTCATTCGAACTGGCTACCTAGCCGACTCCAGTTTGATCGCACGACATATTCTCGATTCCCAATGGGTGGTATGCGCGTCACCTTCTTATATTGCGAAAAATGGGAAACCGATCGAGCCGATTGATCTCACCACGCACAATTGTCTGCAATACGCTTACCAAACCACAGGTGCAACGGATTGGGAGTTTAAAGGAGAAGATGGCAATTACATCGTCAAAGTATCGGGCTGCTTTTCTACTGATAACGCGACCGCATTACGTAAAGCCGCTCTGGGCGGCCATGGTATTGCTTACGTCCCGCGCTGCTTGGTGTATCACGATATTCGTAATGGTCAACTGGTGGATATTTTTCCTGAATTAGTAGGTAAAAAGTTGGGTATCTACGCGGTGTATCCGTTTACTCGTCAACCACCGAACAAAGTGAAGCTGCTTATTGAGCACATTCGTGACCGGTACTTAACGATATCTCATTATTTCTAGGTTCTTCATAGATTTAAAACAATGTCGTTGAAATCAAAATTGGGTGCTCTAAGGTAATCACCGCAATAAAACGATTGAAGATAAACAACTTAATAAAAACAACGGAGTAACACGGACGTTATGCATTACCCAAAAACACGTAAAGATTCTGTCGTGGATACTTATTTTGGTCACGACATTGCCGACCCTTATCGTTGGTTAGAAGATGATCGCAGTGAAGAAACCGCACAATGGGTTTCGGGTCAAAATTCGGTCACCTTCGATTTCCTTGGTCAGATACCGTACCGCCAACAAATCCGTGACTTAGTGGCGAACAGTCAAAACTACGAAAAATATTCCCAGCCATTTGTACGTGGTGACTACACCTACTTCTACAAAAACAACGGTTTGCAAAACCAAAGCGTATTGTATCGACGTAAAGGCGAGGGAGAAGCCGAGGTTTTCCTTGATCCAAATACTTTCTCCGAAGAGGGCACGACCTCTCTTGGCGAAGTCAGCTTCTCTAAAGACTACCGTTTGGTCGCGTATTCCATCTCAGAAGGGGGTAGTGATTGGCGTAAGATCTTTGTCATTGATACGGAAACCAAAGAACAGTTAGAGCCTGAGATTGTTGATGCGAAGTTTACGTCGATTTCTTGGCTGGGCAGCAAAGGCTTCTATTACTCAAGCTACGATAAGCCGCAAGGCAGCGAGTTGTCTGCTCGAACTGAGCATCACAAGCTTTATTATCATGAACTTGGTACCCCTCAATCTGAAGATAAAGTGATTTTTGGTGAGTTGGATACGCAAGTTCATCGTTATGTGTCTGGTACGACGACGACAGATGATCGCTTCCTCATTATCTCTGGCGCAGAATCTACATCGGGTAATCGTCTGTTTTATATCGATTTACAGTCTGACTCCCAAGCAATTGTGACGCTGCGCGATACAACGCAAGGCGACACCTACTTAATTGATAGCCAAGACGCAACCTTGCTGCTTTACACCAACCTAGACGCGCCGAACGGCAAAGTTGTCAGCTACAACACTCAGACAGAACAATGGGCTGACGTGATTGTTGAACAAGAACAGCCGCTAGAAATCAGCAAAGGTGGCGGTTATCTGTTTGCGACTTATATGGTGGATGTGCTTTCTAAAGTGCAGCAGTTTAACTACCAAGGTGAGTGGATTCGAGATGTAGAACTGCCGGGAGAGGGCACGGCTTACGGTCTAGCGGGTAAAAAAGAAGAAACCACGCTGTATTACACCTTTACTAACTACGTGACACCACCGACGATCTTCTCATTTGATGTCGAATCTGGTGCATCGACGCTTTACCAAGAATCAAAAGCGCCGTTCGATCGCAATGAGTATGAGTCAAAACAGGTGTTTTACACCTCAAAAGACGGCACGCAAGTTCCGATGATCATTTCATACAAGAAGGGCATTGCACTTGATGGTAGAGCACCAACCATGTTGTATGGTTACGGCGGTTTTAACATCAGCCTCACTCCAATGTTTTCTGGCAATGTAGCCAACTGGCTAGAGTTGGGTGGTATTTACGCTGTCGCCAACATGCGAGGCGGCGGTGAATACGGTAAAGCCTGGCACAACGCAGGCACTCAGCAGCAAAAGCAAAACGTGTTTGATGACTTTATTGCGGCGGCGGAATACCTGATTGAAAACGACTACACGAGCTCGGATCGCCTAGCGATTCGCGGTGGTTCTAATGGTGGTTTGTTAGTTGGAGCGTGTATGACGCAACGCCCTGAACTATTCAAAGTCGCGCTGCCTGCGGTTGGCGTGCTTGATATGTTGCGTTACCACACGTTTACGTCTGGAGAAGGCTGGAAGTATGACTATGGCACGTCGGAGCAAAGTGAAGCGATGTTCCAATACTTGCTTGGTTACTCTCCTGTTCACAATGTAAAAGAAGGCGTGCAATATCCTGCTACCTTGGTGACAACTGCTGATCACGACGACCGAGTTGTGCCAGCACATTCGTACAAATTTATTGCGAAGCTGCAAGACAAACAGCAAGGCGCTAATCCAGTATTGATACGCATTGATGTCAATGCAGGTCATGGTGCAGGAATGCCGCTGAGTAAGCAAATTGACCTCACCACAGACGTGTATGCATTTACGTTACATAATATGGGTATTGAGTCGATTTAATGCCCTAGTTGTTCGAAGCTTCTGAGAATAAAAAAATGCCGCGACAGTGTCGCGGCATTTTTCATGGTTGGGGGAACTCAATTCATACTGTATGCCAGTATTTGAGCCAGGTTGACTAAGTCTGACTCTTGAACCAACCAGTCTCGGCGGCCAAACCGAAAGGCAGCTACGCCATTCTTAAGACAAGATGAATTTATCACCTTTTCTTAATCCTAGTTTATGAATATGAAACTGTGATGAACCTAAGCCGCATTGTGCTGATTTTCACTGTTTTCAAGATCAAATGAGGCATCTATCAGTTTTTTCGTGTAGTCATTTTTAGGGTTTTGGAAAATCTTTTCGGCCGTACCTTGTTCCATGACCTCGCCCTTTTGCATGACTAGAACACGATCAGAGAGTGCTTTAACTACTGATAGATCGTGGCTAATAAACAAGTAGCCAATATTGTGTTTTTTCTGCAAATCTTTCAGAAGGTCAATCACTGTCAGTTGCACCGAGCGGTCTAATGCAGAGGTTGGCTCATCAAGCAGAATAAACGAAGGTTCAAGGATCAGTGCTCGCGCGATAGCAATACGCTGACGCTGGCCTCCTGAAAACTCGTGCGGATAACGGTTGATGGACGCGGGATCTAAGCGGACCTCACGGAGCACGTCGCGCGCTTTCTGCATACGTTCTTTTTTACTCAACATTGGTTGGTGGACAGTTAATCCTTCTGTGATGATCTCGCCGATAGTCATACGAGGAGAAAGCGAACCATAAGGGTCTTGGAATACCATCTGAACGTCTTTTTTCAGCTCAAAACGTTCTTTGTTTGTCAGCAAGGCCATATCTTGGCCTTTGTATTCTATTTTGCCAGTTGAGGGCAGTAGACCTATCAAAGCTCGGCCGAGTGTAGACTTACCTGAACCGGACTCCCCAACGATCCCGAGGGTCTCTCCTTGTTTAAGCTCAAGAGAAATGCCTTTTACCGCTTCGAAGTACTCATTCTTGCTCGCAATAAAATGCGACTTTACCAAGAATTTGACTCGTATATCGTCGGCCTTTAAAAGCTGTGTAGCACTTTCGCTAATAGGCTCCTTACTGCCTTTAGGAATCGAGTTGATTAGCATACGTGTGTATTCGTGCTTTGGGTCCTCGAAGAGTATTTGCGTTTCGCCTTCTTCGACGACTTCTCCTTTACACATCACAATGACACGGTCTGCAAAGTGTTTTACGACGCCTAAGTCATGAGTAATAAATAGGATTGCCATGCCCATCTGAGCCTGAATTTCTTTAATCAGGTGCAACACTTCTGCTTGAACCGTGACATCCAACGCCGTTGTTGGTTCGTCGGCGATCAAAATATCGGGCTCGTTAATCAGTGCCATCGCAATCATGATGCGTTGCAATTGACCACCAGAAAATTCGTGTGGGTACTTGTTGTACGCTTTTTCTGGGTTTGGCATATGAACCAATTCAAACAGCTCTAACACCTTTTCTTTTGCTGTTCGTCTGTCGACCGGGCGGTGACACATTATGGCCTCAGCGACTTGGATACCCACCCGCATGTACGGGTTTAGTGAGGTCATCGGCTCTTGAAAAATCATGCCAATGCGATCACCGCGAATAATTTGCATTTCACGCTCTGTTTTATCCAAGATGGAGCTACCCTCAAACATGATGGATGAGCTTTCATGCAAAATAGCGTTGTCTGGCAGTAGTTTCATCAGTGCATTGGTTGATACTGACTTGCCAGAGCCAGATTCGCCAACGATGGACAGCGTCTCGCCTGCTTTTAAATCGAAGCTAACATTCTTTACTGCATCGACGATCCCATCGTTTGTCGTAAAGCTGACTGATAGGTTGTTCACCGAAAGAATGGTTTTAGAAGACATCACAGATCCTTGTGGTTGATAAAGCAAATGATACTCAAGCAATGGACAGTACAAACCTAGCTGGCCTCAATGCTTGAGCTTTAGATTAATTATACAGGTGAGAAGGCGAAGCTTTTGCCGAACTCATTGCTTGCAAATGTAAGAACTGCTCATGCGCGCGCGTTACGTGCTCGAGTTCTATCATCCATTGAGCATTACGTTGGGCAGAGCAAAATGCCGCCATGTGAGCTAATAAGTCTTCGCTCTGTTGACCAAGTAGGTGACCTACGCGCTCAATCAGTTCATGGCTCTCTAGCTGCAAAAATTGAAATAGCGCGTAAGTTTGATTGAGTATTGAGAACGCATCATGCTGTAAGCCGAGTTTGTTGAGAATCTCTGATTGCGTCACGCTAGCATCTCTAAGTCCCGTAATGAGACATACAAATTGGCAAGGTTTAGTTTGTGCATTTTCTAGCGCTAAATGAATGTGGTTGGGTAGATTGTTGAGCACGTCGTCATATAAACGATGAGCTTCTGGCCAATGGCCTTGTTCCATCAGTTGCTCCGCTTTTAAGTAGCGCATCCAGCATTGCTCAATATTCATATCCATCTCCACAACATTTGATTTGTTTAGATATTAAATGAAATTGATTATCAATTGCAAGTGCGTGTTAATATCACTTATGTGTTCATAAAATGTCCAATCAATCTAGGGTGGAAGGTAAATCACTTAAAATTAAGCAAATAATCTCTACACTCAAATAACGAAAATAAGAAAAAAGGAAGTGGATATGGCAATACTAAGATTGGAAGCTAAGCAGCTATATTCTGTAGCAGATCTAGAGAATATGCCATGTAAGTCGACCAAGGAGTTACCTCCAATTGATGAAATCGTGGGCCAAGAGCGCGCGCAAAAAGCGGTCGAGTTTGCGATGTCCATCAAAGAGAAAGGGTATAACATCTACGCCATTGGTCAGAATGGGCTAGGTAAACGCACCATGATCTTGCGCTATCTGAATCGTCACCAGCACGATGCAGCAGCCCTGTTTGATTGGTGTTACGTTGCGAACTTTGAGGATACCCGTACACCAAAGGTATTAAAGCTGCCTTGTGGTATCGGAAATAAACTACGTGTTGATATTGAAGCTTTAATGGGCAAATTATTGAATGCTTTACCCCTAGCATTCGACAATGAAATGTACTTTAGCCGCGCTGAGCGATTAAAAAATCAATTGGCAGCTAAGCAACAAAACGAGCTGGATCGTATTAGTCGAGAGGCAAAAGAAAAGGGCATCAGCCTAACACTGACTACGCAGGGGGATTATCAGTTTGTCGCCATGAACGGTGATGAGCTTCATACGGAAGAGTCTTTTGATGTACTAAGCAAAAAAGAACAAGAGCAATTCAGCGATGCTATTGATGAACTCGAAGTGCGATTGCGCTCGATGGTTCGTGAGCTTACGGAGTGGGAAGAGACATACAGCGATAAAATCAAAAAGCTCAATGATGAAGTGACGCTTGATGTGATTACTCACTTCATCAAAAAACTCAAAGTGGATTACGCGCAATATTCCGAAATCAAAACCTACTTAACTGAGCTGCAAAAAGATATTGTTGAAAACGCAGATATCTTCCTTGACCAAAGTGGCGAGCAAGGCGAAATTGCGACGGCATCCTTGGATAAAAAATTGCCACGTCGTTATAAAGTGAACGTCTTGGTAAGCCGTAAAAGCAGCGAATTTCCTATCGTTGTTGAAGAAAACCCCAACTATCATTCACTCTTCGGGTCGATTGAGACTGCCACTTTCAAGGGAACGGTGTTTACCGACTTCTCGCTGATTCGCGCAGGGAGCTTGCATAAGGCGAATGGCGGCGTTCTATTAATGGATGCTCAGAAAGTACTTGAACAGCCTTACGTTTGGGATGGTTTGAAGCGCGCATTGCGTGCTCGTCAATTGAGTTTTACGTCTCTAGAAAAAGAAGTCACATTGACGGGGGCGGTATCACTCGATCCTGAACCGATTCCGCTTGATATCAAAATCATCTTATTTGGTGATTACCGAACTTACCAATTACTCCAACATTACGATCCAGAGTTCAGCGAGTTGTTCCGCGTGACGGCAGATTTCGAAGACGAAATGAAACGTACGCCGGAGTCTGAGCTGCATTACGCGCGCTTTATCTCTAGCGTGGTGCATGACAACAATATGCTGCATTGCGATCGCAAAGCCATTGCTCGAATCATCGAATACAGCTCACGTTTGTCTGGCGACCAATCCAAGCTATCTCTACATTCGGCTAATATCGCCAACTTGCTTCGAGAGTCGAACTACGTAGCTCGTCAAGCCAACTCCAACATGATTCGTATTGGGCATGTTGAAGAGGCGCTCAATAACCAAGAAATGCGAGTAAGCCGATTACGCGATAACGTAATGGAAACCTTTATTAACGGCACAACGCTGATTCGCACCGAAGGAGAAGCCGTAGGCCAAGTGAACGCACTTTCGGTATTGAGCACTAGTGACTACATGTTTGGTGCACCGAATCGCATCACAGCGACGACGTGTTACGGTGATGGGGATGTTATCGATATCGAGCGCAGCGTGGATTTGGGTGGCAGTATTCACTCTAAGGGCGTGATGATTTTGTCTGCCTACTTATCTTCCGTATTTGGTAAAACGGCACGAGTGCCATTAACGACAACCATTACCTTTGAGCAATCTTATGGTGGTGTTGATGGTGATAGTGCCAGCATGGCTGAGTTATGTGCGGTTGTGTCTGCTTTTTCAAAGCAACCAAACCGACAAGACATTGCGATAACAGGGTCGATGAATCAATTTGGTCAAGCTCAGCCTATTGGTGGCGTAAACGAAAAGATCGAAGGATTTTATGATGTGTGTGTAATTAAAGGTCGTCATGACGGGCAGGGGGTCATTATTCCGCGCTCTAATGTTCACAATCTAATGCTTCGTTCCGACATCGTGAAAGCAGTCGAAAAAGGCGAGTTTAATATTTGGGCGATTGACCATGTTACTGAAGCTATCGAATTGTTTACGGGGAAAGTTGCTGGTGAGCCAACTGATGAAGGTTCTTATCCAATCGATACCATTTTTGGCCTTGCTCAAGCTAAGCTCAATTCGTTGAGAAAATAGGCTGAAACCGTCCTAAATGTGAATGTATCTCATCATAAGTGATCATAATTTATCATAACGACAATATCCCGACGCCACTGTCGGGATATTGTCAATAACAGATTGAAAATGGAGAGTTTTTGTACTAGACAAAAGTGTGATCGACCTCTAATATTCGCCACTTGTTTATTCGTCTGGGATTTATCCCGTCGCAAGGAAGCATAGATATTCAAACTGCCGAAAAGTAACGTTGTTATAGGCACTGCTCGAGTTTGTTTGGATATAGACATCACGCATACAACTGAGGCCCTGTCATGCAGTTATCACTGAAAAATTTGTCAGTACGAACGCAAATTTTGGTTCCGGTATTATTTACCGCGATTGTTTTGTTTATTGCTCTTTGGATTACTAAAAACAATCTTCAAGCAGAGCAAGATGTTATTGCTTCCAACCAAGAATCTTTGGTTTTTCACAAAGACACATTGGCGAGTATTGACGACCAAATTTACCCTCTGCGCATAAGCGCGGTTTACGCTATTTACGATGCTTCTCGTCGTGAGAATTTTCTAACCGAATTGAAAGAAGGCTTAAAGCAAGTTGATGCCGATTTAAGCGCAATTGAAGCCCGAAACCTATTCCGTGACGATGCCGTTAAAGTTCGCCAAGCAATTGAATCCTATGTGCGATATTCAGAGCGCTCAGTTGATTTCTTCAACCAATACGATCAAGGTTTGAAATCGGATAGCGAGTACCGTGCATTTGTCAAAGAGTATCGCAATGTTGGCCGAGAAATGGTCCAACAAATTAACACGCTATCAAAGCATGTAAACGAGCAAGCTGAACAATCTACTATCAGAAGTCATCAGCAAAATGAACGTGTGCAAAATAACGCTATGTTGACGGTTTTAGCGGTATTTGCTTTCTCATTGATAGGCGCTTGGTTCCTATCTGGCATGATTGTTACACCAATCCAAAAGCTGCAAGAAGTGATGCGTCAGTTAGCAATGGGTAATCTATCAGTACGTGCAGATGTCGATGGGGACAATGAGATCTCTAAGCTGAGCAAAGATGTAAACCAAACCGCAGAGCAGTTATACAACACTGTGGACCAGTTAACCCGTATTAGTGAGGAAGTTGCATCTGCATCGACCGAATTGGCTGCGGTAATGACGCAAGCGGAAGCGAACGCTCAACAAGAGTTGGCGGAGATCGAGCAAGTTGCATCTGCGGTTAACGAGCTTGCAAGCACTGCGAATAATGTGAGTGATAACGCGACCTCTGCTGACGCAACTGCGCGTGAAGCTGATGGACTTGCTCAATCAGGTTTGGCTATCTTCCAAGAAAGTGCGGAAGCAAGTGCGCAAATGTCTCAAGCATTGAACGATGCAGCGCAAGTTGTTTTGCGTCTAAAAGAGCAATCTGTACAGATCAACGATGTTATTGAAGTGATTCGCGGCGTATCTGAGCAGACCAACTTGCTAGCATTGAATGCTGCGATTGAAGCGGCGCGAGCTGGTGAATCTGGTCGTGGTTTTGCGGTAGTAGCTGATGAAGTACGCATGCTAGCGGCGCGTACTCAAGACTCGACACAAGAGATCCAAACGATCATTGAAGAGCTTCAAGCGCAGTCTGGGCTGGCGAATGACAGTATGCAAGTCAGCCTTGATATGCTTAGCCGCAACAACGAGCTGACGCAACAAGCGAATGAAGCGTTGGTTGGAATTACCGAGTCGGTCGCCAACATCAACGATTCAAACACGCAAGTAGCAACCGCAGCCGAAGAGCAGTCTCAAGTTACTCAAGATATCAATCGCAACGTGGTTAACATGTCGGAGCTTGTAAACCAAAACGTAGCGGGCATCAGCCAAAGTGCAAGTGCGAGTACTGAGCTTTCATTACTTGCAGAGAAGCAGAAAGAGCAATTAAGTTTCTTTAAGCTTTAATTCATCATCTACTTATCAAATCTCTAAATCCCTGAGTGAATGCTCAGGGATTTTTTTGTTTGTAATAATCGGATTTATTATCAATAAGTCTATCTAAAACAGTCAGTTAACAAGATTTTTTGCGGGCAATATCACGTTTTGTGATATTGTTTTTACATTTTTTTCGTCAATTTTTTTTTGACGCGAACATTTTTTTTAACTCAACCGATAACTTGATGGTTGAGAGGTATTCATATCGTCATTTTAAGTGGTGTTTTCTTCTATAAGTGCTGTTTATTCAACACGTTGCGTGAAAAATAACAGCTGCTACTATGCCGCCAGTTTTCTCGTTGGTACAGAAAAGTCCTGTTTTTCTGGTGAGAAAACACATATAAAACAATGATATGGAAAATAACAATGAAATTAAAAACTTTAGCTGTAGCAGTGGCGCTAATGGCATCAGGATCTCAAGTTGTCGCTTCAGAACTATACAACCAAGATGGCACTTCTCTTGAGATGGGCGGCCGCGCTGAAGCGCGTCTTTCTATGATGGATGGTAAGGCAGAAGACCGTACTCGCATCCGTCTTAACTTCCTAGGCAAACAGGAAATCAATGAAAACCTATACGGCGTTGGTTTTTGGGAAGGTGAGTTCAAAACAAAAGAAGAAGGTGCCGTAGATAACAATAGTGATCTTGAAACTCGTTACGCTTATGCAGGTCTGGGTGGCAAATACGGTGAAGTAACTTACGGTAAAAACGACGGCGCACTAGTGGTTCTTACTGACTTTACTGACATTATGGCTTACCACGGTAACACAGCAGCACTTAAACTGCCTGTTTCTGACCGTACAGATAACATGCTGTCTTACAAAGGCCAATTCGAGCAACTAGCTGTACGCGCTAGCTACCGTTTTGCTGATCGCACAACAGATGCACAAGGCTTTACAGACAACGAGGAAGATGGCTTCTCTCTATCTGGTGTTTACGCGTTTGCTAACACTGGTTTTGAACTAGGTGCTGGTTACGCAGATCAAAACGACAGCGATGAGTTCATGCTGGTAGCTGCATACTCTGTAGGTGACTTCTACTTCGCTGGTAACTACACTGGCGCGGATATGGATGTTGCAGGTAAGACTTTTGATTACAAAGGCTACGAACTAGCCGCTGCTTACACTATGGGTCAAACTGTATTCACTTCTACGTTCAACAAAGGTGAACTAGAAGACGCAGATACTGTAGAAAACCTAGCTGTTGATGTAACTTACTACTTCAAGCCTAACTTCCGTGGCTACGCATCATACAACTTCGATCTAATGGATAACGAAGGCGCGGCTGAAAAAGATGAGCTAGCGCTAGGTCTACGTTACGACTTCTAAGTCATGACTCTTATCTAAGATACTGCCTTATTCTTAGTAAATAAAAACCCCTTACTGAAAAGTAAGGGGTTTCTTGTTTTCTAGCACTTCAAAGCTTCTTGATAAGCGATAGGGGTGATCAAATCTATCTTTTTAGTGTGAGCTTAGTACCATCAAATTTGAGGTGACTGAGGAGGTTTTTAGCGTTGTTTTTACCAACCTCATCAAACTCCATTCCGTAGCGAGCATAGTGCGTTGATTTTTGTAAATTACAAATACGACCTCGCAACGGCGCTAGCATACGACTTTCTCCAGGCATCGTTAGATCCAATGAAACGTGGTCACCAACCTGAAGTGGTCGGCTCATTGGTGATGTTACAAAACGACAGCCACTACGAGATAAATCTCTTATTTCACATTCAGTTCGATAGGCTTCTAAACAAACACGCGCTCTCAAATTTACTTCGTAACGCACTTCTTTGCGAAGCTGAAAGACCTGCATAGTGTTAGGTAGGTCTAGCACCAAAATTGGGTACGGATCGCCTAGTCGATGCTGTAATTGGGCCCGAAATGGGATAACGGCCCCTTCACCTCGATGAGAGTAGGCTTTTACATTGATCCAAAAGCCTTCTTGAAAATAGAACTTCAAGTCTTCATCGGAGATGTTCGGAACCTCTATCAATGCAGTATTATTTGAGTGACAGCCAACAAATGTGCTGGTTGTAATAAACTTTGTACCAACGGGGGTGGTGACGTTTAAGCTCACTTCACTGCCATGTTCGACCATTGCCATTGCATCGGTGCTATTTAATGTACTTGCCTGACGTTCTGGTGCCTTCTTGCTTTGCAGAGGTAGCTTGCCGTCTCTGGCAATTGGGCTCATATTTCTCATTATAATTGTCGTACCTGATGTAAGAAGGTAATCGCGTGAGGCGAAGAAGCACTCTCGCATGGTATCGATTTTATTCAGTGATATAGTTTGATTCAATCAATCTGTAACAAAAATTAGAGAGCAAGATATGCATGAAGTAACTCATGAAGCCACGAATAGTACATTCTGGGTTGATTTAGAGCAGGGCTATAAAGCCAAGTTGATTTACCGGCTTGAGGGTAATGTCATGCACATTACATCAACGGTTGTTCCTGAAGCACTGCGAGGTAAGGGATACGGAAAAGTGATGATGGAAGCGGTGTTGCCAGAAATTGAGTCACTCGGTTATCAAATCAAACCAGTTTGCCCATATGTTATTCACTACATGGAGAAGAACCAAACGTGGTCACATCTGCTCGCATGATGAGTAACAACCACCAACGCTACCAAAATATTGGCCAGGAACTCAATCTAGGTAATTACCGCTCTGTAGAAGTCATACAATCGCTATGGGGAGGCTATGGAGAGTTAGTCCGAGTTACTTATTCTACTCGTTCGGTGATCATTAAGCATGTAAAACTCCCTAAGCCTTCAGAGCATCCTAGAGGCTGGAATACGGACCGTTCTCATCAAAGAAAGTTGCATTCTTATCAGGTGGAAGTGAATTGGTATGAGCATTTTTCCGGAGGGGTGGATACTCGCTGCCGAGTACCACAAGGTCTAAAAACGTTCCAATCGGAGAATGAATGGCTCATTGTGATGGAAGATCTCGCCGAGGTGGGCTTTCCAAAAGTCATCACAGATGCACAGCTAGAGCATCTACAAGCCTGCCTCACTTGGTTGGCGAACTTTCATGCGCGATACATCGATGTTCGTTCGGATAAGTTGTGGCATACCGGAACATACTGGCACTTAGCAACCAGACCCGACGAGCTTGAAGCATTGCAAGACACTGAGCTACAAAATGCGGCTCAATTGATTGATCAAACGCTTTCGCAAGCTAAGTTTAAAACACTAGTACATGGTGATGCCAAATTGGCGAACTTCTGTTTTGATGAAGAAGAATCAAGCGTTGCTGCGGTTGACTTTCAATACGTTGGATGTGGGGGTGCAATGAAAGATGTGGCACTGTTTATGAGTAGCGCCGTTAAGCCAGAACGTTGTGCAGAGATGGAAGTTTGGGTTTTGGATACGTATTTTGCTCAGTTGCAACACGCGCTAATGGTCTATCAACCGAATCTTGACCCTAATGAAGTCGAGCGTGAATGGCGTCCTTTGTTTGCTGTGGCTTGGGCAGACTTTCAGCGCTTTGTGAAAGGTTGGAGTTCCGACCACTGGAAGATCAATCCCTACACAGAAGCATTGACTCGCAGAGCGTTGGCTTACTTACGAAAGTGAGTCGAAGTTTAAAAAGAAAAGCCTCCAATTAGTAGGAGGCTTTGTTTTATCTTTGGCCTGGTCTGATGCGCGCCATGTAATAGGTATTGATGAATTCACCATCACGGAAGGAACCGTCAATCGCTTCACCTTCAATTTGAAATCCATGCTTTTTATAAAGCCCAATGGCGGCGTCGTTATCGGCATTGACCTCTATCTGAATTCTTCTCACATTTAACCAGTTATCTGCTAGTTCAGTGACTGTTTCTATCAATTTGCTACCAATACCGAGTCCATGGAAACTATCATGTACTCCGATGCCAAACGATGCCGTGTGCATCGTTCTTGGACGTAGAGAGTGGTGAAAGCCAATATTTCCGACGACTTTACCATCAATTTCAGCGACATAGCTATAAACACCATCAGGTATGTTTGACAATCTTTCCACCCACATCGCGAGCGAAGGCTTTGGGAGTTGCAGGGTTTCACGTTGTGCTTTTGGTTGTGAATAGATTTCTACGAGTGCCGCAGCGTCTTCGACGGTCGTTGGACGTACGATAATTTCCATGCCTCTCTCCTTCGCTTTTTAGTTTTAATTTTTAATCTAACCACAGTTTTCTTATTTGGATAGTGTTTTTTTATGTTTAATGGATAAATGCCTTTTAAATTAGCTTGTTATGATGTCATTTTTTGAATTTTTAGTAGTTATTTATCATCGAATTGAGCGAGTAGATTGCAAAGGTGTTGAATTATTGTACTGAGAATGGCGCGTACTGCAGAGTATCGTGGTGAATTTCATGTCGCAGTAAATAAACGCATTTAGTCAAACTGTGACGACGGCACCGTGCGTCAGTTGACTTGAATCAATAGAGGATGGGGTTACCTCCTATGAGGTATAGGGAAACGACACGTTTAGGGCTATTTATGCTTAACTTGATAAGGGAGTTTTGTTGAGGAAATAGCATGAAATCCTCTCAGTCTAAAATATCGCAAAGTCGGCGCCGATTTTTGCGTGATACAGCTCGGACTGCGGCTGGTGTTGGCGCAGCTGCGTGTGTATTGGGCTTACAATCGCTACAAAGCCAAGCTCGAGAAACCAAAGGTGTGCCTATTCGTCCGCCAGGTGCATTGCCGGAAGGCGATTTCGAATCAGCTTGTATTCGATGTGGCTTGTGTGTTCAGGCATGCCCTTACGATACCCTGAAACTTGCGACATTACTTTCACCCGTCGCGACTGGCTCTCCTTACTTTACTGCGCGCGATATTCCCTGCGAAATGTGCGAAGACATTCCTTGTGTGGTGGCTTGCCCGAGTGGGGCGCTGGATCCGAAACTAACCGATATTGATGATGCTCGAATGGGTACAGCGGTTCTTATTGACCATGAAACTTGCCTTAACTGGCAAGGGTTACGATGCGATGTTTGTTATCGCGTTTGTCCGCTGATTGATGAAGCCATCACGTTAGAGATGGTTCACAACGACCGAACCGGCTATCACGCCAAACTTATCCCTACAGTGAATTCTGAAGTGTGTACCGGATGTGGTAAGTGTGAACAAGCGTGCGTGTTGGATGTCGCTGCTATTAAAGTTGTCCCGACGGATTTGGCGAAAGGCAAAGTGGGCAGCCACTACAATTTTGGTTGGAAAGAGATCGACAAACCACTCGAAAATATCCTCCCTAGTGAGACGCCTGTGCCGGAAGGTGCGCTTGAATCGCTAAAAGGAGGTAAGTAATGGCAAAGAATTTAGCTCAAAATGCTGGCAAAGAAGCGCTTGAAAAGCTTGGTTGGTGGCGCGCGCATCGGTTTTTGATTTTACGTCGGCTATGTCAGTTCACCATCATTGCGCTATTTATGGCTGGGCCGACGCTGGGAATTCTAACTGGTAATCTGTCATCAAGTATGTTGCTCGATACCGTGCCGTTAAGTGACCCGTTAATTGTGCTTCAAGCTTTGGCGACAGGGCATGTTCCGGAGTTTAATGCGTTGTTAGGCGTAGTGATTGTCGTGGTGTTTTACGCGATTTTGGCGCCGCGCGCATTTTGTGCTTGGGTGTGCCCGTTGAACATCGTGACAGACTTGGCGGCGTGGTTGCGTCGAAAGCTCAACATTAAAGCGAGCTATCGTTGGTCTCCCGTGATTCGTTATTGGCTGATCCCTGTTTTGATGTTGGGCAGTGCGCTGTCTGGCGCAATTCTTTGGACATGGTTAGATCCAGTGGCGGCACTGCATCGCGGGTTGGTGTTTGGTATGGGCGCAGGTTGGGTGTTGATCGCCCTGGTGTTCGTGTTGGATTTACTCTTGGTTGAGCATGGGTGGTGTGGGCACTTATGTCCACTGGGGGCTACCTATGGCGTGATAGGCCGAAAAAGCCTGTTGCGCGTTACTGCTGTTCGCCGCGAAGGTTGCACCAAATGCATGGATTGCTTTTACGTTTGCCCAGAACCAGAAGTGCTTCGGCAGCCTTTGAAAGAGGGAGATCGTCGAGTTATGGATCAAAACTGCATTAGCTGTGGCCGTTGTTTGGATGTGTGTCCAGAACATGTGTTTGAATTTAAAAATCGCCTATCAGTAAAAGTCATTGATTAAGCCACTGAGCACATTTACTCATGCTTTAGTTCTCTTGATACTTGAACATCGCGCTTAGCCAAGGAATTGAGTGCGATGTTTATCTTCATAACAATATTCCTCAGCCATATCAGCTTGCTCTGGGTTGAAAATAATAATGATATTGCGAATTTGTTACATTTAAAGCTATGATGATGCCTTCATATTTAAAGGAAACATCATGACTACCTCATCGCACGGCTGGAGAACGCCGCAAAATTTCCTCCTGTTAATTTCCATTATCGTGCCCATTGCTTTTTCTACCTGGATGGCGTTGTTGAACAACTTTGTTATCGAGAAAGCAAACTTTGATGGTGCTGACATAGGCCTATTGCAAAGTGTGCGCGAAATTCCGGGTTTTTTGGCCTTTACCGCCGTGTTTGTATTGCTGTTTATCCGAGAGCAACGCTTTATGCTCGTCTCTTTGGCGATGCTTACGCTTGGTACGGCATTAACAGGTTATTTTCCCACTTTGTACGGTCTACTTTTTACAACCTTGTTAATGTCCACCGGCTTCCATTACTTTGAAACACTCAAGCAGTCTTTGTCTTTACAATGGCTATCTAAAGAAGAAGCGCCAGAAATGCTGGGTAAGTTTATTTCTGTTGGAGCTTTGGCTTCTCTGTTTACCTACGGCGCCATTTGGGTTTCGCTCGAACAGCTCAAACTTGATTTTAAAACGGTCTATTTAATGGCTGGTGGTTTAGGTTTTGTGCTCATTTTGGTGATGGCATTTGCCTTCCCACAATTTAAGACAAAAGTGCCTCAGAACAAGAAGCTCATCCTGCGTAAACGTTACTGGTTATACTATGCGCTTACGTTTATGAGTGGAGCACGCCGTCAAATTTTTACGGTGTTCGCTGGTTTCTTGATGGTAGAGAAGTTTGGTTACTCCGCCGCAGATATTACGTTGTTGTTCCTGATTAACTATGTCTTTAACTTCTTGTTTGCGAAGCGAATAGGCCGTTTTATCGGCGTTGTTGGTGAGCGCAAAGCGTTGATGTTTGAATACGTCGGTTTGATCTTCGTGTTCGTCGGGTACGGTTTGGTGCAAACGGCAGAGTGGGCGGCAGCATTGTATGTTGTCGATCATTTATTTTTCGCGTTAGCGCTTGCGATTAAAACCTACTTCCAGAAAATTGCCGATCCTGCCGATATGGCGTCGACCGCAGGCGTTGCGTTTACGATTAACCATATTGCGGCGGTTGTAATACCTGTTACGTTTGGTGTGATTTGGCTGGTTTCACCTGCTAGCGTATTTTACATCGGCGCTGGTATGGCAGCAGTGAGCTTGCTGTTGTCACTCAATATTCCAGCGAAGCCTGAAGAAGGCAATGAAACTCGTTTGTTGAAGTGGAGTTAAGTTGGTACTCACTATCTAGCCATTGAAGTGAATACCTGTAATTAGACTCGCTGAAAAGGGTGCTTATGCGTCCTTTTCTTTTGATTGCAAATAGATAATCCCCCCAATGGTTGTCAATGCATGCCACGTCCGTTAGGGTTTAGAACTAAGTATTTCGAAATAACTTGGGCATAACTGACGCGAAACAATAAGAGGGGATCTATACAGTGCAGATACATGGCAGAGAGTTGGATTTAGATCTAGGAAGCCGTCACATCGTTATTCAGCGCCGCTATGAGGCGTTAGGAGCTGCAAACGACCTACTCATTGCTATTTGGTTTTTAATTGGTAGCTTTTTCTTTTTGAATGATTCGTTGATTGAAAGTGGTACTTGGCTTTTCATTGTAGGCAGTGCGCAGTTGATCATTAAGCCCCTGATAAAACTGATGAGTTTAGTTCATGTTGGTCGTTTGAATAAGCAACTTTCTGGCACATCAGCGAGCCGCTGAAATTACCGCTTCTTTTGAATACTTGCAAGCAAGAAGCCAACAGGCGAGTTATCGAGGGGAAAGACGGAAGATAACGTGGTCACAACACTAACCACGTTATGTTCAGTTTGAAGCTTCAGAATTTAAAACGGATACCAGAACAGTTGTGTGTCCATCACACGCTTGCTGATCGCAGCAATCACTATCACCGCAATTACCGCCATGCAGATCATATCGGCTTTGGTCAGTGGTTTTAAGCTGTACCAAGTGCGAGAGGAGTGGCGGCCAAAACCACGTAGCGTCATCGCGTTTGAGATTTGATCGGCTCTGTCCAAACTAGAGAAAATCAGAGGACCAAGAATCTTCGCGACGTTCTTCATACGAGTGAACAACGGAGCCTTCTTGCTCAGTTCTACTCCGCGTGCTTGTTGCGCGTGCATGATGTTAACAAAGCCCTTTTTCACTTCCGGCAAGTAGCGCAGCGTTAAGCTTACGGCATAGGCGATTTTGTAAGGTACACCCAAGCGGTTCAAGCTGGCTGAAAACTCCGTCGGGTGAGTGGTAAATACAAACACCAACGCGATTGGAAACATGCTGAAGTATTTCAACGTCACTGTTACTAGGTAAAACAACGTCTCTTGAGTGAGCGAGTAATTACCGGGTAACGAGAGTAAAACCGTTGCTGAACCCATGAACTCAGTACCTTGTTGCGGTGCTAACGCGAACATAAACAGGGCATTGATCAGTAATACCGTGCCTGTACCGAATAACAGCGGTTTGTAGACATGAAAGGGCACTTTGGTCATTTTCAATAAGCCTAAACCAAGCACGATCAACAGCGCGATGGTTCGCAAGTCAAATGTGGTCAATACCACCGTTACCCAAGCAACGAAAAGCAAGAACTTAGTAATGCCATTCAACTTATGAAGTGGCGATTGGGTATCGATGTAGTTGATACCAAACTTCATTTTGTTGTCTTTCATGCCACTGCTTTCTCTGGTTGGTTTACTTCGTCGCTTTTTTGTTGGCGGTGCGCTTTTTCTACATTGATAAAATGCTGCATAAAGCCATTGGTGTCCTCGATACCAACTTTCGTAGCCAACTCAAACAAACTTGTGGTAGTGAGGTTTGCTTGGTCTAGTAGCTCTGGACTGCTGAATACCTGCGTCATTGGTGCATCCGCGACTAATTTACTGTCTGCAATCACGATAGAGCGCGAGGTGTATTCCAACACTAAATGCATGTCATGAGAGATGATCATTACGGTTACGCCCAACTCGCGATTGAGCTTTTCGATGAAACTCAGCATAGACGTGTAGTTTCGATAGTCCTGACCTGCCGTCGGTTCATCAAGGATCAGAAGCTCTGGTTCCAAGACCAAAATTGACGCAATGGTTACGCGCTTTTTCTGGCCATAACTCAATGCTTCGATTGGCCAGTGACGGTATTTGCTCAAACCGCACAGCTCAAGGACTTCAAGTACTTTAGCGTCTATTTGTTTCTCTTCAACGCCACGATTACGGAGGCCGAAGGCCACTTCGTCGAAAATCATGTGATGGGAAATCATGTGATTCGGGTTTTGCATCACCACACCCACTTTCTGGCTACGCTCGAAGATGGTCAGTTCGTTAAGATCTCGACCATTCATGCTCATTGAGCCGCTATCCGCTTCAATAACGCCCATAATCAGTTTGGTGATGGTCGATTTACCCGAGCCATTTTTGCCAAGTACAGAGACAAACTCGCCACACTTGATGTCAAAACTCACGTCTTCTAACGCGTTTTTCTCACCGTCGTAAGAATAGGTGAGGCCACGGACTTCAAGCAAAGTCTCGGCTGGTGTTTTAGGTGGTTGTGCTGTTGAACCATCAAACCATGCTTGTACCGCTGGTTTATATTGCTCCAACGGTAAGGTAGTTAAGCTAGAAGGTTTTGCATCGCCCTCAATCGCGCAGCCTGCTTCTTTCAGTGCTGAAATATAAAGCGGTTCGCGGATGCCGTAATCTTCTAGTAGAGGCGACGCTAAAATTTCATCTGGCGTTGTATCGGTAATGATTTCGCCGCTTTCCATCAAGATAATACGGTCAACTGAGCAATGCAGAACGTCTTCAAGACGATGCTCAATGATTACGATGGTTTTGTCCGTTTCGCGGTGTAGATCATCGATGATCTCGATGGTTTTTTTACCCGTTTTAGGGTCAAGCGCAGCTAGTGGTTCATCAAACAAAAGGATATCGACATCATCGACGAGAATGCCCGCCAAAGAAACACGCTGTTTCTGCCCGCCAGATAAATCGTGGGGTGAGCGTTCTAGCATCTGTTCCAAGTCGACCATTTTGGCCGTGGCTTTGACCAATGGGTACATGTCGATATTTGAAGTTAGCTGGTTCTCCAGCGCAAATGCAATGTCTTCGCCAATGCTCAAACCGACAAATTGGCTGTCCGTATCTTGCAGTACGGTGCCAACTTGCTCAGTGTATTGGTGCATGTCGAAAGGGGCGGTGTCTTGACCATTGATGGTCAATGTTCCACTGGTTTCCCCTTTGATTGCGTGTGGGATCAGTCCGTTAAGACATTGCCCAAGGGTAGATTTACCACTACCACTTGGACCGATAATGACGATTTTCTCTCCTTTCTCTATCCTTAGATTGATATTTTTTAGCGTCGGTTTGTCCAGCGACTCATATCTAAAAGAGAAGTTAGAAAATTCGATTGTCATTCGACATTAAGCCTCTGTTAAGTTACGGCTTTGCTTGTTACGTTTAGCGACAGACTTAAGAATGAAGAAGCCAACAATAGCAATAAGAATGGTGTTACCGATCGCGATAATAGAAAGCTGGGTAAACACTTTAGTGAACGGTTCTGCGTATAAAATCGTGTCGAGGAATGCAGAGCAACCGTAACCAAATACGTTGCCTAATAGCGCAAGTACTACGAATAACGCGAAGTCTTTCATATTGAAATCACCTTTCTCCAAACGGTAGCGCGTTAGAGAAGGGAATAGACCGATAATCAAACCAACAATACCTGAACCAAGTACCCAAGTGAGCCATACGCCCCAACCTGCAAATAGGTCAGTAACCCAGTGACCAATAAAACCAACCAAGAAGCCAACAAGTGGTCCAAATAGTACTGAGAACAATGCTAATACTGCCATTGCTGGTTTTAGCGTTGTGTTTGCAAACACAGGGATGCCAAACATAGGTAAGCCGCCGATACCGTAAAGAGCAGCACCGATTGCAATAACCACAACAGTTTTAGCGGAAAGATTCATAGATAACCTCAGTTCAATAGTCGATTTTAAAGAACGTTCATTTATATTGTTGGAAAGCGTTAGTTATTTGATTGTGTAACATATATTCAAAACAACCAAGCTGCTTATTGTTTGCTCTATTTTTCTTCAGGAAATGTGTGATTTGATTCACGCATCCCTTTGACTGGCTTTGGTTTTAGCAAGCATTAAAAATAAGGCGCGCATTATACAGAATATTAATAAAAGTGGGAATGCTATCTATCTGGATGGCTAGAATGAATCAGGGGCTGATCGTCAGCCCCTGATTACACGGTTTGATGTTATTTTTACCAATAAATGAATGCGCTATATGTTCATTAATGGTCGAGGTATAAATAGTTCTGCCAGCTCTTCATACGAATAAGCACTTTGCGCATCACTGATACGTGAGTAAAGCTGTCTGAATAAACTGCAACTTCAACCGCAGTACCCATTGGTAGGTGGTATCCACTCAAGTCGTCGGTAATTTTCAGCTTCGCAAAAACACGTCCGCTCGTACGCAAGGCATCAGTCCCAAGCAGAGCGCCTCGCGCTTGAATTTGGCTTTCACCAATGGCTGGAATCACGTCAATGACTTCGCCACGGAACACTTTGCCCGGGATAGCGCGGAACATAAATTCTGCTTCAAAGCCTGGCTTCAAGCGTTGTAATGAGTTCTGTCTGAATGCCGCGGTGTACGTAATGTCTTCTGTATGGACGAAGGTCATTGCTGGGGCAAGCGGTAACGGCACAGCCATCACTCCAGGACGTAAAGCCAATTGCGTAACGTAACCATCGGTTGGCGCACGAACGACGGTTTGCTCTAAGTTAAACTCTGCTTTACGCAGCTCGGCAAGAAGTTGCGCGACTTGGGTATTTTCGCCTCCGATTTCAGAGTCCAGAGCGATTTGCGCTTGTTCTTGTTGCAAAATCGCAACGTCTAACATGGCTTCTGCCGCTTTATACGCTTGGCGTCGAGTATCCAAATCTTGTTCAGTAAACGCGCCACGATCAAAGCCCCTTTGATATCGGCTAAATTCCCTTTGTGCTTTATCTCTGTCCGCTTGCGCTTTCAATACAGCAGCTTCTGCTTCTCTTAGATCAGACTCTAAACCCAGGGCACCTTGGCTTGCTTCTTTGACTTTCGCTTCAAGGCGAGCAACTTCTGCTTCAAAAGGCACAGGATCGATTTTGAAAAGAATATCGCCCGTTTTGAGCGGTTGGTTGGCCTGGACTGGCACTTCCACCACGCGGCCACGCACGCCAGAGACGATAGGCGTAGTCGGGAACACTTGGTTACCTAATTGAGTAAATGGGTGGTTGTAGTTCATAAGCAGCACGAGTGTGCCCACTAACACTACGCCGCCAAGTACGGCGGTTGGAACGGTCCATTTGTTTAGAGGAATATTGAAAATTTTAAAAATGGCAATACAAAGAGCGGCGTAAGTCAGAATCAGCAATAAGTCCATTATTCGTCCTCTTTACTTTGTTCAGGCAAAGGCTTTTGCTGAATCTTTTGTTGTTTCAACATCGATACTTCGTTTTTGAGTTCGTTGACTTCATCGATGAGTTCTTCAAGGCGGTGATGAATGTCGTGTGTTTCTTGTTCTAGTTGTTTAAAACCCCAGCCGCGTTCCTTGCGCCATAATGTTGCCCATATCCATAAAAATGGCCACAGCGCATGCAAAGTGAAAAGGCTGACCCAGCCAGCGTAGTGAATTGCGTCTTGGTGCGGGTGCTCTCTCTCTTTGGCGATTTCATATGGAATATCATGGATGACAATGATTCCGTAAAAGATCACTAAAGCAACGAAGATGAGTAACCCAAGTGCAAAATAGTCTAGAAACATCTTACCTACCTGTGCGTATTGCGAAATGGAAAATCTACGTAAATTAACAATTTAAGTATTTGTCTTAACTACAGATGAATCAAGCGGTTTTTATGTAGGAATTATGTTTATGCGATGTAAGTATCCACTGATGTTTATTGACAGTTAAGGTGTTGCTGAGTACTTATTTAAACAAGCAGTGAAGTGATATAGGAAGGATAAGTAAAAAGTATACTAAAGCCCCAGATGTCAACCGGGGCATGGTTTAAAGTTCGGTACAGACTTGGTTTCTGCCATTGGCTTTGGCGCGATAAAGAGCTTTGTCTGCACGATAAAAAGTTCGCTGAGTATTCTCGCCTTCTCGATGCAAGGTAATCCCTATGGATACGGTCAGCCCCCGTTCACCAAGAATATCGTCCCAACCATATTGATAAATCCGTTCACGATAATTCTCGGCATGCATTTCTGCTCGTTCCAGTTGGGTATTCTCAAGGATCACGAGGAACTCTTCACCACCAAATCGTACGCACGATGCGCCTTTAAATCTGAAGTAGGACGCCAGTTCCTGTGACACACTTTTGATCGCTTTGTCGCCAACCAAGTGGCTTAGTTCGTCATTGATGGATTTGAAGTGATCGATATCGATGACCATCAATGCAAATGCAGTATCGTGCAGAAGTAGATCTTTTAGTTTAACTTCTAACCAGCGTCGGTTGTGTAAAGACGTAAGTGGATCGGTAAAGACGTCCTGCTGTAGCTGAGCAACAGTATTTTTATGCTGCTTGGTGGTTTCTTTTAGTTCTTTGTTTTCTAGCTCTGACAAAATGAGTTTGAGTTGTAACTCAAAGCGTGAAAGTCGGCGTAGTTGAGCAGACCCTAACTCACCGATCGGAATATGTTTTACAAGATCAGATTCGATTCTATGCGCTTTTTTTTCACAATTTAATGCTTCTTGATACAACCCTTGAGAGGCGTAAACTTGACTCATCGCGTTATAAAAATGCTGAGTAACGATAGGAGATAGCTGCTTTTGAATCCTTTTACTGATGGAGTCCAACGTTAAATTAGCTAAAGAAGTGTGCCCTACACCGTTTAGACAATACGCAGTCTCAATTTTGACCATCGTGGATAACCAGTATGTCGTGGCACTACCCGTTGTATACTGAACATTCGAAATAGCCAGCAACGCATTGGGGTAGTCTTCTTGCAGACGATGTAATTTGGCTCGGTAGAGGTGAATTTGTGCGGCGAGGTTTTTATCACTGACGAGAATGCTCAGTTCTTCACATTCACTCAATAGTTCTTTGGCGTCTGCGGTACGGTTTAAGCTGATATAACATGCAAGCATGTACAGCTTGTAACGAAGGCGTAGGGATCGACTGCCAATAGCGTGATCGATAGCATCTATTTTTTGATAATAACGTAATGCACGTTGGTGATCCCCATAGGCATCGCACAAATTACCCATTCCAATAATGGCCAATACGTACTCATCAATATAGCCGTACTCGACGGCGATATTGGTTGAAGCAACATACTCGGTTAATGCCGCATTGTAGTCACCTACTTCAACTAAACGCTCACTCAAGCTTGCTTTCACAGAAAGAATATCTTCTACATCCTCTGGTAAAACAAGCAACTCAAGCGCTTGTTTCAATTCACTAATGCTGTCGTTGAGCTGTTTGATCTCTCTTCGATACTCGGCGCTAATGATATAGCAATGCGCTTTCTCTCGGTTTGTTGACGCAATATGTAACCCTATGTGTTCCCATAGCGTAATCGCTTCTTCACCTGAAACGGAAGAAGGATCGATACCTGCGTCAGTCACCTTGCTAAGCAGTTGTTCCATTCTTCATTACCTCAATATAACTTTCTTCGAGCTGTTCTAACGTGAATGGGAAGGTCAGGATATCTTGCAAATACAGTATCGGTTTAGGGCCTTTGATTCCGCGTCGCTTCCATGGATAGATGTCTAACATCGCTTGGACAGTGCGGTAGACCTCTTCTGCTGCTTGACCTTTTTCTGCAATTAACATTGCTAGCCTGTTACTGGAAATTCTCGAGATGAGGTCGCTGGAGGTTGTCAATGCATGAACGAGCTCGGTACAAACATCGAGAACTTCGGGGTTTGAATGCTGAATCATAATGATGGCGTGGTTAGAGCGTTTGAGCTCCGTTTTAAACAAAACTAACTGTTCCCACCAGTAGGTCTCAGAAACGACATTAGAGAACTGTTTTTCAGGGTCGTATTCGTGTTGAGAGCGAATATGATTGATCAGCTTACGTGCTCGCTGCTCTAGTTGGCGTTTAGAGCCTCTTGCTTTATCCATGCTGATTCGATGAGTTTGTTCTTTGAGCATTTTGAGTGCGTGCTTACGGTATTTCTTGAACGCGTTAAACGCAGACTCAAAGTCACCTTGTTCTTCAGCGACTCGTGATTGTTGGAAGCAAATTTGGCTGAGTAGCTCACCGTGGTCGAAACTGAGTGCAGATTCTTCTGCTGCAAGTAGCAACTTGGCAGCGCTGTCTGTATTTTGGCGCAAAAGCTCAAGTCTTGCTCGGCTAATAAAAGAGTGTGCTTTCATCCAAACGAGGTCATGCTCAATGGCAAGCTGGTGGGCTTTTTGGGTGGCTTCTTCGGCCGCATCAAGGCGTTCTAGTCCAAGCAGTGCTAACCCTTTAAAGTCCCAGATCTCGGCTTGCCACGTACTGTCATCATGATCTTTTAATACTTCGGTTGCTCCATCTAGTACCGTAAGCATCTCGACAAACTTATTTAGTAAGTAATAGTCCCAAGCTAATAGGATGCGCGCTTTGCCTTCTAACCAAGCAATACGAACATTGTTTGCCACTTTAACGGCTAACTCATGAGTTGAAGCGGCAAGTTGGTGTTCATTAGTGATGCGCCATACATTACCAAGCCCAATTAGAGATTCGATTTGAATTTCAACATCATCAACAAGAGCAGATTGTTCGAGCGCATTAATCCAATATTGTTGCGCGGAATAATACTTTGCTTGGCCCCAATATTGGAGTGCAAAAAGATGGAGAATTTCCGGGAGATGATCGTCGGTTTCAAGCTGTGTTTGTTTGCTGTAAGCGTCTTTGACGAGTTTTAAGCCTTGTCGGTAATCCATTAGGCACCAACAGCATTGCGCCATGATGAGTAAGGCTTTGATCTCTCCGTCCACAAATAAAATTTGTTCCGCGCGGATACGATATTGCTGCGCAATATTAAAGGTATGTTTAGGGGCCGATTTTATTTGGCCTTTAAGCTTAGTGAGATCATCTTCTAGCTGAATTTGGTTTTTATCCAACGTTCACATCCATGACTATCGAACTGGAAATCACACCTAATATTAAGTGGTTAGATGCATGTTTCTTTACCAAAGCGATGCGGATAACGTTTTGGTAAACGATCAGGGGCCGTAATGTATACCGTTACAACCCCTAATTACTACATCTAAATTACCAATAGAATAGCTACGATAGGAGCTGTTTGATTGTCAAAGGTGCATCAGAGACTTCTAACCTTTGTGCAGCGGTAAGACCTTGTTTATCCTGATAGCACAAATTATGCCAAGCTCTGAATATATCTAAAAGAGGTAAAATACCAGCAGGTCGTAATTTGCGACGTGGCTCGTTAATGAAGCTTTCGAAAAGAATCTGAAAGCGGTTTTGATAAAACTTCACATGACGAGTTGTCGCAACGTTAAACCATTTTTCAGGCTCATTTTGATCGCCAGCGAGGTAGCAAATGCCTTTGTGGTTTTCGTTTTGACTAGAGATTGCCCAACGATCGCGCCACCAACTCATATAGGCGATATCGACTTTGCCAAAGGGAGTGCTCATGTCCCAACTAGCGTCCTCTTCTACGTACATCAAGTCGACACTTTTCTCTTTAATACGAGGTAAACAAACGCTCAGTGCAGCTGAACGTAGTAGGGGATCTTGAGGCATGTATAGAGATACACGTTTGTTTGGGCAGCACATATCAAGTACGTGCAAATAGTGTGCATACGAGGTGTATGGCGGACGGACTAATGCCCCTTTTGAAGGGTAATGAAATACAGATAGATTACCAAGAGGGTCTTCTACGTTACCGCGAGCCAAAATTGTTTGGTATTTTTGGTCAATTCGCTCTCTGAGGTGATAAGAAGGTTCCGCAAGCGGCTCACTTGCTTCCGCTACATACTCCTGGGAAACAAAACGAGACACCTCCTCGTAAGGATTATGATCGAGCGTTGCGATTGGCTCTTCATCAGCGGAATAATTGACGTGCTGGCAAAGAATATAGCCAGAATGCGCTTCGCCAGAAACAATCCAATACACACCATTATTGCTGTTCGGTTGCAATGCAATATAGTTTGAGGCCAATTCATAATACGTTGCGTGGTTTACCCAGCGCGCATCAATGGTTGCCAGCTTGCGGCGGCAGCGGCTAGCTATATGGTCAACATGATCGTAAAAGGTTTTTGGGTTAATACTAAGCTTGCGGCAGATTTCTCGTACGGAATATCCCGTAAACAATAAACCCATCAAGTTCTCTTGAAATTGAAGCTTCTTGTTGGCACCAGACCACTTGTCGACAAAGGTACTTTGACACACTTTACAGCGGTAACGTTGGCGATCGCCACTGTAACCGAAAGCGTGATAGAGGTGTTTGTGAGTGTGGACAGAAAGTCCAAAGTTGTCGCAATCATCATTACGGCAAGCAGGCAACCCGTCACTGTGGACGTGCCGCAGGCGATGAAGTTCGTTCACGACATCGCGATTATTAAGTAAGGGGGGGAAAGCTCCACATTCACGGCATACCATCGCCGGACGCTTAGGGTTCGCATGTTGCAGAACGTAACGCTTTGCATCACTCAATCCAAAGTTGTCACACGCCAATGTTTTACAAAAGTTGAGTTGTAACCCATCTGCGTCTTTTGGCAGTTCGCCGTTAGACACAATCGCCCCCTCGGGATAATTCGGGCAGCCAGCATAACTCTGGCTGCAAATTATTACTTACTATTTGTTCTTAGATGTTGATTGCAGTTTCTAGTGCAACTTTCATCATGTCGTTGAACGACTTCTGACGCTCTTCTGAGCTTAGTTTTTCACCACGGATGATGTGGTCAGAAACTGTCAGGATAGTCAGTGCTTTCGCGCCTAGGTCAGCTGCTACGCCGTAGATACCAGCCGCTTCCATGTCTACACCTAGGATGCCTAGTTTTTCCATCTTCTCGAAGATGTCTGCTTCTGGTGTGTAGAACAGGTCTGCAGAGAATACGTTACCTACTTTTACAGGCACTTCCTGAGCGCGCGCTTGGTTAACTGCTTCTTCTAGAAGACCGTAATCAGCGATTGCTGCGAAATCGTGGTTGTTGAAACGGATACGGTTAACTTTAGAGTCTGTAGAAGCACCCATACCGATAACAACGTCCATTAGTTTCACGTCGTCACGTACTGCACCACAGCTACCTACACGGATAACGTTTTTCACGCCGTATTCAGCGATTAGCTCGTGTACGTAGATACAGCAAGACGGGATACCCATGCCGTGGCCCATTACAGAAACTTTTTTGCCTTTGTAAGTGCCAGTAAAGCCGAACATGTTGCGAACGTCACAAACTTGTTTCACATCTTCTAGGAACGTTTCAGCGATGTATTTAGCGCGCAACGGGTCGCCTGGCATCAGAACTGTTTCAGCGAAATCACCTGGTTGTGCGTTAATGTGTGGGGTTGCCATAAGTGCTCTCCAAAGTTTTGTTTTGATAAAACGCCTCTATTATAGAACGCTATTACCAATTCTGTTGAACTTGTTCGTTTTCGTTGAGGCAATAATATCGGGACGTACAGTAGCCCCTTGAGAGCTTAGTCACAAAAACCACGCATTTAGAAACTGCAACTCCTATTGATAACTAAATCTGTTGAAACCAAAAGAGCAATCGATTTGCTTTTGAGCAGTTTGTCGATTGCGCGCACAAATTCTTTGTTTTTGGGCCAAACTTTTTTCTGAAAGCTGGTTGATCGAAATACTTTCGAGTGAAGTAAAACGATTAAATTGTACAACTTATTTTCTTGTACAATCTGGAAAGGCTTGCTATAAGTTATACAACAAAACTTTTTGTATAGGGATGCGTCATCATGGAATCTTCAATCAAAGTAGGTATCAGTTCGTGTGTTTTGGGTGAACGAGTGCGTTTTGACTCTGGTCATAAGGTGAGCAACTTTGTGACTAAAGAGCTCAGCCCGTATTTTGACTTTGTTTCGGTATGCCCTGAAGTCGGCGTAGGTATGCCAGTACCCCGTCCAACAATTCGTCTTGTTTCTAATGAAGAGCGTGTTGCATTGGTTGAAACCAAAAATCCAGAAAATGATCATACCGACAATATGCTCACTTACTCGGCCAATAAAGTAGATGAACTTCAAAGCGAGCAGCTTTGTGGTTACATCGTTTGTGCCAAGTCACCAACTTGTGGCATGGAGCGAGTCAAGGTTTACAGCAAGAACAGTGCTGCGAAAGAAGGTGTTGGCTTGTATACACAAACATTGATGCAAAAAATGCCTTGGTTGCCTGTTGAAGAGGATGGCAGACTTAACGACCCTGTATTGAAAGAAAATTTTATTACTCGAGTATTTTGTCTAAATGACTTTTACGACTCGATGGATGGTGAGCCTACTCGTGGCAAAATCATCGACTTTCATTCGCGCTACAAACTGACGTTAATGGCACACCACCCAGAGTCATACCGATCCCTTGGCCGCTTAGTTGCCGATGTCGCTAATTATGAAATTGAAGACTTTTACCAAGAGTATCGTTTAGGACTGATGAAGGCGTTAACGAATCGGGCTAGCCGCAAAAATAACACAAATGTGTTGATGCATTTACAAGGGTACTTCAAACGCTCACTAACTAAAGAAGAAAAAGAAGAGTTAGCGACAGTGATTCACGACTACCGTATTGGAATGCTGCCTCTGCTAGCACCACTTACGTTGATTAAGCATTACTTAAATACTTACCCAGACGAGTATTTATCAAAACAGAAGTTTTTAGAACCGTATCCGCAGGAGATGAGATTACGCTATGGTTTGTAGTTCAGAAGAAAAACTATACGCGATCCGAGATGTCGCAGAAATCACGGGTGTAAAACCAGTTACGCTGAGAGCTTGGCAACGAAGATACAACTTGATCCAGCCTCAGCGAACTGAAAAAGGACACAGACTCTATCGCCAGCAAGATCTCGATACGATTCGCGAAGTCCAGAGTTGGCTCGCGAAGGGGATTTCGATTGGTAAAGTGAAGGGGCTGCTAGGAAAAAGCGCCGATGTCGAAGTCAAAAACGAGGTTCGCACACTCGAAGAAGTTGAAAACATGCTGCTTGCGCTGTCTACCCTGAATCGAGGAAAAGCAGAGAGTTTACTTGCCTCTGTTCTTAAAGAGTACCCACTAAAACTCGTTATTGATCAGTTTATTAGCCCAGTATTTGATGCGCTAGATATGGTAAAAGGATCGTTGCGATCCTTGCAGGTGGGGTTATTTCAGACTTGTTTGATCACTCGTCTTGCCCTTGTTATCGATTCTGAAAACAAAGCCGCTTCCAAAGGAAAGTGTCTGCTCATTAGCTTTGAACAAAACAGAGAATCTGAGAGTTGGATTCAAGCAGCGAAGCTTTGTGAACAAGGGTATCACACGACTTTGATCGATAAGGTTGATGATGTTTCTGGTCTACTAGATCACGAGGTCATTGAAAATGGTTCGTTTATCTACCTTTTCTCCAATAAAGCACTAGCTGCTAAACAAGTAGCGTCCATCAAAATGCTTCACGCACAGCTAGGTGATCGGATGGGGTGCTCTGAAGTGATAGAGAAATTACACCTAACTTAGTAGACAAAAGATAGGAGCTACCATGATTTTAGTATGGTTTCGACGTGACTTGCGTACGTTAGACCACACGGCACTCAAAGCGGCATTGGATTCAGGTCAGCCTGTCGTCGCTTGCTTTATCGCGACGCCAGAGCAGTGGCGGGAGCATCACATGGCGCCGATGCAGGCAGACCTCATTGCTCGTCGCTTAGCTTGTCTTAACGAGGAGCTTGAAAGCCTTAATATTCCTTTTTTGTACAAAGAGGTGCCGTCGTTTTCCGATTGTACAGATGTGATTAGTGGGTGGGCGGAAACACTTGAAGCCACGTCTGTCATGGCAAACATTCACTATGAGGTGAACGAACGAGAGCTCGATACACAAGTAAGTGAAGCGTTAGCTTCTCACGATATCGAATTTGAACTGTTTCATGACAAATGTGTGCACGCGCCAACGACGGTTCTTAATAAGCAAGGCGAATATTTTAAGGTATTTACGCCATTCAAGCGTGCTTGGTTAACGCAGTTCCATATGCCGACGGTAGTAAAACCTCACGAGCAAGCGCCACTCAATAAAAAGGTACTCGAACAATTAGAGTCGGCTCGATTTAATTCAAGCTTCACATTTAGCTATCCTCGAGAATCCAGTGAAGACTGGCTGGCTTCGACTAATGATATTTTGAAGCAGCTTAGGGAATTTGCACGGGAGCGCAGTGACGCGTATCAAAGCGAGCGAGACTTTCCAGCTATTGATGGCACTAGCCAACTGTCTCCATACCTTGCGATTGGCGCACTATCACCAAGGCAGTGTATTGCTCGTTTGTATGCTGAAAATCAACAAAATGACCTTACAGAAGGGAAAGCAACTTGGCTAAGTGAGATCATTTGGCGTGAGTTTTATCAGCACCTATTGGTTTTCGAACCAAAACTCGTCAAAGGCAAAGGATTTATCGATTGGGAGGATAAAATCCAGTGGTCCTATGATGAGAAAGCCTTTGAGCGATGGAAGACAGGAACAACAGGATACCCAATCGTTGATGCAGCAATGCGTCAGCTCAATCAAACAGGCTGGATGCACAACCGATTACGTATGATTGTCGCGAGCTTTCTTACCAAGGACTTACATATTGATTGGCGATGGGGAGAAGCGTACTTCATGAGTAAGCTGGTGGACGGCGATTTTGCAGCGAACAATGGTGGCTGGCAATGGTCTGCCTCTACGGGCTGTGACGGGCAGCCATACTTTCGTATTTTCAACCCGATAAGCCAAGGCGAAAAGTTCGATGTTAATGGTGAATTTGTGCGCCACTGGGTACCAGAAATCAAAAGTGTACCGAACAAATACATCCATAAACCTTGGACTTGGGAGGGCTTTTCTTTACTGGAATATCACAAGCCGATGGTTGATCACAAGACAGAAAGAGAGATAACCTTACAGCTCTTTAAAAGTGCCAAGGAATAGAGTGAAATGCTTAGCAAAAAGCGATCAATGAGTTTCGCAAAACGTACCCTGCTATCTGTGTCGTTATCTTTAGTGAGTGGTCTATCATTCGCTAAGATGTACGAATTACCAGAGGATGGAAGCCGTTTAATTGGTCGCCTTGAAAACCACGTCGTTCAAGAAGGCGAAACCATGGCAAATATCGCTAAGCTCTACGATGTGGGTATGCTAGGTTTAATGGCCGCAAACAAAGGCGTGGATCCCTTCTTACCAGAAGAGGGGCATGTTCTTACTATTCCGACACAGCTAATCCTCCCAGACGTACCTTATAAAGGTATCGTTATTAATCTAGCCGAGCTGCGCTTGTATTACTTTCCGAAAGGAGAGGATATTGTCCATGTATTTCCTGTCGGAATTGGCCGAATAGGGCGCGATACCCCAGTAATGACAACGCGTATCAGCCAAAAACGACCGAACCCTACATGGACTCCTCCAGCCTCTATTCGTGCCGAGTACAAAGCAAAGGGCATTGATCTACCAGCCGTTGTTCCTGCGGGGCCTGATAATCCACTTGGTATGTTTGCATTGCGTTTAGCTTACGGGAATGGCGAATACCTAATTCATGGTACCAACAAGGACTTTGGGATTGGTATGCGAGTCAGCGCGGGTTGTATTCGTATGGACCCAAGTGACATTGAGTGGTTATTTGACAAGGTTCGTAACGGCGAAGACGTTAACATCATTAATCAGCCTATCAAAATGACACTTGAACCTGACAGAAGTGTGTTCTTAGAAGCACATGAGCCTTTGACTCGTAGTAATGGCGAGAAAGATGAACTCAAAGTGCCGAAAGAGTTAAAGTGGTGGCTGGATGAATTCGGTATGAAAAACGTGAAGGCTAAAGCAGCAATCGCTGCACAGAATGGGGTTCCTGTCGAAATAACCGCGCCTTAACGGGCGTTAAGACGCGGTATCAAATCTTACTTAGTGTAAGACTGAGCGATGTTATCGATACGCTCGTTAGCACGCTCAGCTTCTTCTTGAGCAGCCATTGCTGCTGCGCCTGATTTTTGAACGTCAGATTGAAGAGCTTGTACGTCTTGGCTTAGTTGGCTAACTTGGTTGCTTAGTTCGTCTAATTTTGCTGCATTTGCTGTTGCTGCGTCATCAGAAGAAGCACAACCGGCTAGTAGAAGTACTGAAGTTGCTGCAGCTGCGATCAACGTTTTGTTCATATAAGAACTCCTTGCTTATAGTGAAAGTCTCGCCACCAACTATTATTTTATACAGTAGCGAGGTTAAATGTGGTTACATTTTATCAGTACATGATGTAGCAAAAGTCAAAAAAACCCAAGAATTTCATGGAGTACCTGACGTCAACTTTTACCTGAGCTTAACAAAGGTGAATAGTCTATCTTCTCCCTCGCTCTCACAACAGTTTTCATAGCAGGTGTATTTGCCACGTTCCTGATATCAATAATTTAGACGATATTGACACAAATGAAAGTTTATTGGCCCAAATAACTGCTATTTACGTCGTTTTGTTGAAGAATAGAAGACATATCTGAAAGGCCTTTCACTGAACTTCACGTTCAGATGCACATCAAAAAGGCTAGGGTTTACTCTGAACTGAGCCACAAATGATGTTTTACCTTCACCACAGGGAATTAGTTTGTGTGATCTCTATCTATACTCCTATGATTTGCGGTATTATACCGAGCTTTATTTTTTTGCTGCGTTAGAGCGGAAACGACACTACAGAGCGCTCAGACGCTGACTGATTTATTGGAGAATACTTTGCAATTTAAAGATCTAGGCCTAGACAACCGATTGTTGAAGAACCTAAAACACTACGATTTTAAAAAAGCGACTGACATTCAGCAGCAGGCGATTCCTGTTGCGATTGCAGGCAAGGATCTATTGGCATCTTCGAAAACGGGTTCGGGCAAGACTTTGGCGTTTGTATTGCCAATGCTTCATAAGTCTTTAAAGACAAAATCGTTTTCTGCGAAAGACCCTCGCGCGGTTATCCTTGCTCCTACTCGTGAGTTAGCGAAACAAGTATATGGTGAGCTTCGTTCTATGCTAGCTGGCCTATCTTATGAAGCAGCACTGGTTTTGGGTGGTGAGAACTTTAACGATCAGGTAAAAGCTCTGCGTCGTTACCCGAAATTTATCGTGGCGACACCAGGACGTTTGGCTGATCACTTAGATCATCGTTCGCTTTATCTGGATGGTTTGGAAACACTGATTCTTGACGAAGCAGACCGTATGTTGGATTTGGGCTTTGCACCAGAGCTTCGTCGCATTCATAAAGCAGCCAAGCATCGTCGTCGTCAAACGTTGATGTTCTCTGCGACATTAGATCATGCAGACGTCAATGAAATCGCGGCTGAAATGCTCAATGCGCCAAAGCGTATTGCTATCGGCGTTTCTAACGAAGAACATAAAGATATTACGCAAAAATTTTACTTGTGTGATCATCTGGATCATAAAGAGGCAATTTTAGATCGTGTTCTTTCTGAGGCTGAATATCGTCAAGTTATTATCTTTACGGCAACGCGTGATGATACTGAGCGACTAACAGAAAAGCTAAACGAAAAGAAACTGAAGGCTGTAGCACTGAGTGGTAACTTGAACCAGACTCAACGTAACACCATTATGAGTCAGTTTGAGCGCGCAGTATTTAAGATCCTTGTAACGACTGATGTTGCTTCCCGCGGTTTGGATATTGCAACTGTGACACACGTCATCAACTTCGATATGCCAAAGCATACCGAAGAATACGTACACCGAGTTGGTCGTACTGGTCGTGCTGGAAACAAAGGGGATGCAATCTCTCTTGTTGGTCCAAGAGACTGGGATAGCTTTAAACGTGTAGAAGCATACCTACAACAAGATCTTGAGTTTTCAGTGTTCGAAGATTTGAAAGGTAAGTTTAAAGGCCTTAAGCCACCTAAACCAGATTTCCGCAATAAGAAAGCGACAGCAAAGAAAGCTCGCCCTCAAGCGAAAAAATCGGCGAAAAAACCAGCTAAGCGTGACAAGAGCTTCTACAAAAACGTATCTGTGGGTGATGATGTCTTCATCCCTAAGAAAAAACCAGCGGCACCGAGCTCTGAAGAGTAAAAGCTGCTGTAGTTTCCCATTGATTTTAGTTCTTAAAAATCCGAGTGTTCGCACTCGGATTTTTTATGTCTGTCGCTAGGTGAAATAGCGTCTTTCCATACTCACTCGTTTGTCAGCTTTTATATTTGTCTGGTTGTATATAAACAGCATAGAACGCTAATTTAGGAAGTTATTAAGTTTTATTACCTCGGTCAAAGCAAACGTTTTTCCTCACACACTAGATAAAAATTTCACATGATTATGAAAATGATAATTGATCTCATTTTTATTTAAGGGCAGAATACGCGCCATTGTATTAATCCTATAAATGAATTCGCTCTCTATATGAAATTTACTCATGTTTTTTTAGGGCTCATAATTACCTCTAGTTCTGGCTTTGCTGCTGATGATTTCAACTGGCTTCGAGATGATGCTCGTAAAGATGAGCGAGTTCTTACCTACCTAACAGAACAAAACCACAAAACTGAACAGCACCAAAAAAGTTATCAGACGTTGACAAAAAACCTACTAACGCAGTGGGATACCATGGTGGCAGACAAAGGTGATAAGCCATGGTCGATCGTGAGTGGAAGAGAGTGGACGCTAATGCGTCGCGATGGTCGTTACTTACTATTATCCCGTGCGAGTCAACATGCACCAGAAAACGTGGTGTTCGATTTCGATGAACGACAATCTGCGCATCAGTACTACCAACTTGGTCAATGGCAAGTGAATGGTGACACGCTACTTTTCACGGAAGATATCGACGGCAGCGAACAATATCGCGCCGTGGTTGTTGATTTACTCTCCGGCCAATCTACGGAACTGGCGACGCACGTCGATAGTGGCGTATTGTTGTCACCTAACGGGAAAGTGGCATTCCTTGTTGCAAAAGAAAAGCGTACCCAGCGCTGAGGGATCCCCTCATAATTTCCCCAAAGCACAACCATGTTTGAATAGATTTTGAGCAAGCAGGGTTGCAGCCGCG
>NZ_JAWPON010000598.1:0-586 GCF_033344315.1 Vibrio sp. 2132-1
AATGACTACTAAAACGTCACGTTTAACAGTGAGGAAGCTTGTACAAGCTCGTAGTTGCATCACTTTTTACAAGCGCTCATGTAAAACGTGAGAGGCAACTAATATGAAGAGTTTAGAAAACACAACCATTGAACATTTCAAAAGTCACTTTCAAGGTGACGTCGTTTTACCTACCGAATCTAATTACGATGAAGTTCGCCAAATCTGGAATGGCATGATTGATCGCAAGCCGAGTTTGATTGCTCGCTGTAAGTCGACAGATGACGTTGTGATGGCGGTTAACTTTGCGCGAGACAATGGTCAGCTACTTTCTGTACGAGGTGGGGGACACAATATTGCGGGCAACGCTGTCTGTGATAATGGGGTCATGATCGACCTGTCGCTCCTTACCCAAGTCAGAGTCGATGAAAATGCCAAGAGAGCGTTTGTTGAGCCGGGCTGTACCTTAGGCGACTTAGACGAAGCCACTCAAAAACACGGGTTAGCGACCCCGGTAGGAATTAACTCTACCACTGGTATTGCTGGTCTTACTTTAGGTGGTGGTTTTGGTTGGTTGAGCCGTAAATACGGTATGACGATAGATAAC
>NZ_JAWPON010000599.1:0-586 GCF_033344315.1 Vibrio sp. 2132-1
GCATGGCTAATTAAAGAAGCGAATCTAAAACGTGAAGATATTCTTCTGCACGTAGCGAACTCGTACACAGCGCTCAACGTACCAGAAGCTCAACTTGATATGGTTCGTCCTGGTGGTGTGCTTTACGGTGATCTACCAACTAACCTTGAATACCCTTCTATCGTGTCTTTCAAAACACGCGTAGCATCACTGCACCACCTACCGAAAAACAGCACTGTGGGTTACGACAGCAGCTTTACAACCACTAAAGAAAGCGTAATGGCGAACCTTCCTGTCGGTTACTCTGACGGTTACCCAAGAAAAATGGGCAATATGGCAGACGTGCTGATTAATGGTCAACGTGCAAAAGTGGTTGGCGTAACGTCAATGAATACAACAATGATCGACGTTTCAGATATCAAAGGCGTGAAGCCGGGTTCTGAGGTCGTTCTGTTCGGCAACCAAAAATCTCAAACCATCAATGCCGCAGAAATCGAGAAGAACGCCGACGTGATCTTCCCAGAACTTTACACCATTTGGGGCACATCAAACCCTCGCGTGTACGTGAAGTAATCTTACGACTTCCTTTTTAAACACTTCCTAACTC
>NZ_JAWPON010000600.1:0-586 GCF_033344315.1 Vibrio sp. 2132-1
ATTGGCAATAAAAGTAATGGTTCAAAGCCTTTACGAATCGCTAGAAACAACAGCGTACAGCCAACCAGCATCATGCAGATTTGGCCAAACTCAAAGTTAGCGATCCCTGTTTCTGACCATAAGGTCATCAATCCGTCCATGATACTCCCTTACGCCAAGCTGAGAAGAGGTGCACCAACGGTAACGGCATCACCCTCTTTTACGTTCAGTTCTTGAACGATACCACCGCGAGCTGCACGAACTTCCGTTTCCATCTTCATTGCTTCAAGGATCAGTAGGACATCACCTTCTGCGACTTCAGCACCCGGCTGAACGTTCACTTTAAAGATGTTTCCTGCAAGCGGTGCAGGAACCGATTCCGCATTTGCCGTCACAGGCGCAACGGGAGCGGCCACTGGTGCAGAAGCTGAACTTGACGTCACAGAAGTCAATTGTCCTTTTGGCCCCACTTCAACTTCGTAGACTTGTCCATCAACGCGAACACTGTAAGTTTCTACGCTACCAGACGCGACTGGAGCCGCAGGCGCTGCAACTGGTTTTGCACTTTCCAATGTAGGTGCTGGTTCAAAAGCATCAGGGTTACCAC
>NZ_JAWPON010000601.1:0-586 GCF_033344315.1 Vibrio sp. 2132-1
AACGTTTGCTGTTGATCGCGCGCGCTATAGCGAAGCAGCCAACACTACTCATTTTGGATGAGCCCTATCAAGGTCTCGACTTTTTAGGACGACGCTTGGTAAAAAACACGTTGGAACTGATTGCACGTGAAAATCTCAGCCAATTGCTTTACGACTCCCATTACCAAGAAGACAGCCTTGAGAGCATCAAAAACGATCTTGAGTTTGTCTTCGATGACGAAGCGCAGTGTTATCGCGCTCAAATTCATCACTGGTAATGCGTAACAAGAGCTAGGAAATCGGCTGCTGCGCAAGCAGGGAATATGGTAAAGGTTTGGAATACAGGTAGCCTTGATGGTATTGCACTCCCATATTTTTCAAATGCTCTGCTTGCGCCGGCGTTTCGACGCCTTCGGCAATCAACTTCACTTGCAGCTCGTCCGCAAAATGAACGATGGCATTCAATACGGATGCACTCACACTTTGAATGCCTATGGTTTCAACAAAACACTTGTCGATCTTCAAATAATCAATTTTCATGTGCTGCAAAAATGCTAACGACGTTTGCCCAGTTCCAAAGTCGTCGATCAGTACATCAATTCCGTGC
>NZ_JAWPON010000602.1:0-585 GCF_033344315.1 Vibrio sp. 2132-1
ATGAACTTCGACTTCGCTAAATGGTGTAACGGGTCCGGTTCCCCACACCCTGGACATGTGTGAGCACGTTTCGATATTTGTTTCTCACACACAGGGCAAGAGACTAAAGGCATGATTTAAATTCCTCAACTATATGCTTAGGGCACAAAGAATAGCGCCTGTGAAAATATATGCAACATCACTAATAATCAATATCTTAGAGATTGACGCATGTCGCTGACTTGAGAAAAATATTACGCATGTTACTTACACAGTTTAGCCATCCTCTCTGACCATGCCATTAATCACGATATTGTTGTAACTCACCATGCCGATCACTTCGCCATCTTCAATCACGGGCGCGCGGCTGATCCCAAATCGCTCAAACAGACGAGCACAATATTTAACGTTCATATCTGGATCGACACACAAAGCAGGCTTAGTCATGATTTCGTAGATATTGGTGCGCTGAGGGGCACGGTTATTTGCCAACACTTTCTTCGCAATATCATTCATTAACACAATGCCGTATTCGTCGTTGTCATCGCGCTTTTTGACCACCAGCGCTTTCACTTGATATTTCTTTGCCAGAGTAATGCCTTCGTA
>NZ_JAWPON010000603.1:0-585 GCF_033344315.1 Vibrio sp. 2132-1
ACCAGACGGCAAGTATGATGACCAATTCTTAATTAACTACATCAACTTGAACGTAAAAGATCAGTTGGCGCGTGCGAAAGGCATCAGTGAAGTAAATGTAATTGGTGGTGGTGAATACGCGATGCGCGTGTGGTTGGACCCAGAAAAAATGGCCAACCTCAAGCTAACGACATCGGATGTATATGCTGCTTTAGCGGAGCAAAACGTTCAGGTTGCTGCTGGCCGTGTTGGTGCCGCGCCTTACAATAACCCGCAAGAAGTGCAGTTCAACCTAGTGACGAAAGGCCGCTTAGAAAGTGTGAGCGAGTTTGAAAACGTTGTTCTTCGTGCCAATCCAAATGGCTCTACGGTTTATCTAAAAGACGTTGCTCGTGTTGAACTGGGTAAGAAGTTCTACGATGGTAACGGTAAGTTCCGTGGGCAAGATGCTTCGATTGTCGCTCTGTCACTTCAGTCTGATGCAAACGCATTAGAAAGTGGTAAAGCAGTAATGGAACTGCTTGAACGCTTGAGCGAAAACTTCCCTGAAGGTATGACTTACGAAACCAGCTACGACACGACTGTGTTCGTCGCTGAGTCGATCAA
>NZ_JAWPON010000604.1:0-585 GCF_033344315.1 Vibrio sp. 2132-1
AAGCCATATTCTTAATCTCTTGAGCCGCTAAACATACATAAACAAGAAAGGGGAGCGTGATGCTCCCCTCTATTATCTGATGTCTATTTACTATAGCTGCGCAGCTATATCGTCGGTTAGTTGGTTCAAACCTGCCGACAGTGCATCAACCAGAGCGTCGTAGCCTTCATCTTGCAATGGCATCAATATCTTTATTTGCGAGCTGCGAACGATGTTGCCGCTTGCATCGATGAGTAACCATTCACCTTCAATCTCCGCGTTACCTTGGTAGCTACCATTAAACTTGTTCAAAGTAAGTTGAAGCTTGGATTCTCCACTTTGATCCAGAAGATTATTCATTTCAACTGGCCAATAGTCGCTTTGTTTTTGGCGCAGCTCAGCCACAACACGTTGGGTAATTTGCTCAGAAATACTTTGAGCCCACTGGTGGCGTTTGGCTTGAACAATCTGAGTATCTGATGTGCGATACACAATACTATTGTCATTCAGGTAGCTAGCGAGTTGAGCCGGACGAATCACCAGTAAAGGACGTTCTGCAACGCTCATCTGGTTAGACGTTTTTGTCTCAGCTTTAGGTAAGAGATA
>NZ_JAWPON010000605.1:0-584 GCF_033344315.1 Vibrio sp. 2132-1
TCACGAGCAACCGCTCAAATTGCTCAGAAAAAGCTGCTGCTTGGTGTACAAGTGTGAAGGAAGAAAGCTCTGCGAGGACTGCCCTAGAGCAGCAAAAAACCGTCAGTTAATCATGCAAAAGAGCAATGGTTAACAACTTATTAACCTATGTAACAGTGCTCGATTTGTTATTGATAATAAGTATCATTGTCGATTCTTTGGCTACAACAAAAAGATAAATACAATGACAAATAGGAAGTTCTCTTTAAACCTCATCGTATTAGCGATGAGCAGTGGATATGCAGCGCACGCATTGGCTGCAGAACAAGCTCAGCAACTGGCGTCTCAAAACGCAGCAGATGAACAATTAGTCGTGGTTGGCAGCGTCATGCCAAAATCCATCTCTGATATTCCCGGTACGGTTTGGTTTGTAGGGCAAGAAGAAATTGCTCAACAATACCGAGCAGGCAAAACTCTGGGTGATATTCTTTCTGCGACGATCCCTTCTTTAGATGTTGGCACTGGCGGCCGGACAAACTACGGCCAAAATCTGCGTGGCAGAGCCATGCTGGTCATGATTGATGGCGTTTCTCTGCAATCTTCTC
>NZ_JAWPON010000606.1:0-583 GCF_033344315.1 Vibrio sp. 2132-1
TCGCTCTTTATTGGCCTTTCAGCACTAGCGCTGAGTGTTGTTCTCGTACTGCCTGCGCTTTTCGTGGTGTTTTACTACTTTCCGAAACTCGACAAGCTGATGAATATCCTGATTTTGCTGCCATTTGCAGTACCACCTGTGGTTTCGTCTGTGGGCCTTCTTCAACTCTATGCCGACAGTGAAATTTCCCTCATAGGCACACCTTGGATTTTAGTGGGCACTTACTTCACCATCGCATTGCCATTTATGTATCGCGCCATTTCCAACAGCTTTGAAGCGATAAATTTACATGATTTGATGGACGCCGCGCACTTGCTTGGCGCAAGTACGACCAAAGCTTTTTTGTTGATCATTTTGCCCAATTTAAAGAAAGGTTTAATGGCATCGTTGTTCCTCTCCTTCTCATTCTTACTAGGAGAGTTCGTGTTCGCCAATATTTTGGTCGGCACTCGCTACGAAACCCTACAAATCTACTTGTACAACATGCGTCAAACCAGCGGCCACTTCACATCTGCGCTCGTGATGACCTATTTCCTGTTTATTTTCTTACTGACTTGGTTGGCAAGTCGTTTCCGCCGAGGAG
>NZ_JAWPON010000607.1:0-582 GCF_033344315.1 Vibrio sp. 2132-1
GTCATTTCCATTGCATTACGTAGATACTCCGTCATCACCTTGTCATTTAACAAGTTTAGTAGTGGCTGTACGTAAGAGTCATCAAGAATGACCTCTCCTTCCTTAGAAACTTCTTTAATCTTAAGGATTGGTAGCTCTATATAACCTGTTAACTGCTCATTGCTTGATTTCAGCTCGATATTTAATGAGGCCACTTGAATCGTTTCTTCATCTTGGCCCGTCAGGTTATCAATAACGTCTAGATCTTGAAGTAAATACCGAGAAACCGTTGTTTCACTTGGATCCGCGATCATTTTACTGCTGACTTTTGAGAGTGGAACGATCACCTTCACTAAGGTATTTTCCGTCCCTTTTTTTACCTTTAAAGGAGACAGAAAACTTGTCGTTGCTGAAAAGTCTATCAGCGTCATATCAGGAAGAATTGCTTGAAGATTATCAAGTTCAATCAAGCCTGTTTTTAAGGCATGTTCTTTTACACGGCAATTCCAAACGCCCCAGTTATATGAGCCACCTAAACTGTGTAAGCCTTTATATTCATTAGATATTGCGCGTTCGTGCTGTTGAAAATGCTGGGGACGCAGA
>NZ_JAWPON010000060.1:0-1397 GCF_033344315.1 Vibrio sp. 2132-1
GCGACGACAGAGCGCATCATGCTGCCTCCTTTTGTAACGCTAAAAACAGATCCGCCAGTTTTACACCATGCACATCGCCAAGCCCTGCCGCTTGATCAGCGTATTGTGAAGACAATAGCCATTTCGTTGTGCCTAATCCTTTTTGAGAAGAGAGTGGGTGCATCGCTTCAATTTGCGCACGGTGTTCGTCATTGGCATCGAGAATAAAGTAGTCTTCACTGATGCTGTCCATTGAGGTTTGCAGCACCGGGCGACCGTGTTTAAGAATCAACACATCGGTTAACAGATGTTCGATCTCGGAAACTTCATGGCTGGTGATGATCAGAACGCGTTCACCATCGTGAAACCATTCCAGTAAATGACGGTAGAAGGTGTCGCGGTAAACCAAATCCAAACCAAGAGTTGGTTCATCCAAAATCAGGATTTGTGTATTGGTTGCGATAACAATGGCAAGGTGCAATTGCACTTTCATCCCTTTCGAAAGGGCTCTGATTTTCGCACGAGGTTTGATGTCGGTTTGACGAAGCAGCGCATCCGCTTTGCTGCGATTGAAACCCGGGTGAACCCCTTCGGTATAACTCAGAAGCTGAGAGACCGTCATCCAATCTGGCAAAACATTCACATCTGAGATGTACGACAAATTCTGCATGATCTTGTCACGCTGCATCATGGGCTCGAAGCCATTGATGCGAATAGTCCCTTCGTAGTCGTGGGCGCCGAGTAGGGCGTTAATAAGCGTCGACTTACCCGCGCCATTGTGGCCGAGTAAACCAAGCACTTGACCAGCATGTAAGTCAAAACTCACATCATGAAGCGCCTCTCCTTGTTGACGGTACTGCTTGGAGACGTTGTTTACACTGACTAATGCGCTCATTGGTCACCTTTCATATGGGGGTTGAGTTGCTGGACAAGTTCATCAACTGACATGTCCAGACGTTGTAATGTATCGGCTATTTGAGGAATTTGCTGTTCAAGAAAGCGAGCCTTTTCCGCAGAGCGCAATTGTTGAATTGCCCCTTGTGCGACAAACATGCCTTGGCCACGTTTTTTCTCCACCAGTCCTTCATCAACAAGTAACTGATAGCCTTTCATGACGGTAAGGTGGTTAATTTTCATATCGGCAGAGATGCTGCGGACGGAGGGTAAAGCCTCGCCTTCTTTCCAGACGCCCTGCAATATTTGTTGGGTGATTTGATCAGCCAACTGGCGAAAAATCGGTTGGCGATCATGCCAATGCGTCATGATAAACATCCTATGGCTGAATTGGTGTTATATATATGTATAGCACTGAGTTTGAGAAATAGAAAGAATTAATCTTTTTGCCATCACCCAACCGCGTGTTTATGGAGTCCGTTTTCGACACGTTACACCGAATATTTGCACGCAATCGGATGCGT
>NZ_JAWPON010000608.1:0-582 GCF_033344315.1 Vibrio sp. 2132-1
CCAGTTTTGTAGTTGTCCGTTTGGTTTCAGCGTTTTAATTCATGAATTTCGTGCTATATTTCAACATCTTGGCGTGTACCAAAGGCTTCAAGGGTAGCGTACTAACAAACAATTCAAGAGGGATTCGTAACGCGTGGCATTTTTACTATGCGTTAGTTTTAGTGATTAAGGCGGTTTGCGGCGGCTTCGGTGTTGCGTTACTCACCCCTTAATTGGGCGTTATAACAAAGTATCAAGTTCTTGCTCATAACTAACAGTTGAACTATTATTTGTACGTTATTTTGTACTAATAGAGGTTCAGTATGAGTCGTATTCATTTCGATCAAGATATTCAACCACTATCTGAGTTTCGTGCCGGTGTAGCTTCTTACATCGAACAAATCAATGAGACTCGTCGTCCGTTGGTAATTACACAACGCGGCAAAGGCGTTGCTGTTGTTCTTGATGTTGCGGAGTACGAAGCAATGCAAGAGAAGATCGAATTACTAGAAGAAATACGCACAGCGGAAGCTCAATTAGCTTCAGGTCTTGGTGTTTCAAATGAAGATGCGCGCGCTCAAGTGTTAGGGCGCATTAACAAAT
>NZ_JAWPON010000609.1:0-581 GCF_033344315.1 Vibrio sp. 2132-1
TGAAATGCGAATTAATCATAGATGAGGGCGATCTTCTGGCTACTCATCCTCAATGAAAAGGAATATTCAAATGAGCCTAAACCATGTACCAGCAGGTAAATCGCTACCTGAAGATATTTACGTCGTTATCGAAATCCCTGCCAATGCAGACCCTATCAAATACGAAGTAGATAAAGACTCTGGTGCTGTATTTGTCGACCGTTTCATGTCTGCGCCAATGTTTTACCCATGTAACTACGGTTACGTGAACAACACACTTTCGCTTGATGGTGACCCAGTAGACGTCCTTGTCCCAACGCCATACCCACTCATGCCAGGTTCTGTTATTCGCTGCCGACCTGTTGGCGTTTTGAAGATGACGGATGAGTCGGGCGAAGATGCCAAAGTCGTTGCCGTACCGCACTCTAAAATCTCTAAAGAGTATGAACACATTCAAGATGTGGGCGACATTCCTGAGTTGCTAAAAGCACAAATCACGCATTTCTTTGAGCGCTACAAAGAGTTGGAATCAGGAAAATGGGTGAAAGTTGATGGCTGGGCAGATGTAGAAGCGGCAAAAGCAGAGATTCTACAATCTTACG
>NZ_JAWPON010000610.1:0-581 GCF_033344315.1 Vibrio sp. 2132-1
ATAGCTGATTTTACCGGACTTTGTTAAGTTCGCTTGGATACGCATGATCGCCGTAAACACATGATTCAATTGGGTACGGCAGCGTACTTCGCCTTCCCAAACATTCTCGCGCCCTAACTTATTCCAAATGTTTAGCGTCTCTTCGAGGTCTTCAGGAAGCAAAATCAGGCTGTGGGCATTCGAGCCTTTCACTTGTTCGGTAGAATAACCCATCATGTTTTCAAACTCTTGGTTGACCATGATGATGCGAAGCGATGCGTCAGAAATCATGACGGCGGTCATACCGTCGAGTGCGGCACGGGCTAACTTCGATTCCACACTATGGCGACGGTAATGCAGCGCCAACGCGGTAATTGGCAAAGTGAAAACCAGTACAAGACTTAATACAAACAAGGATTCTTGAATAAGGTCATTGATGTCGCGCGTCGCTCTTTTTGACAACTGCTCATTCGAGAGGTCGATGATGAGATGCAAAGGTTCGTTGGAGACAAACTTAATCGAGCTAAACGCAATCAAATGTTCACCGTTATAAGAGTACCCCGCTTGCTCAGATACCACTCGCGGCCATATATCTGGATACA
>NZ_JAWPON010000611.1:0-580 GCF_033344315.1 Vibrio sp. 2132-1
AAAACTTTCTGAGAAAACGAACGCGTCGATCGATTTGACGCAGCAGTCGTTTATTGAAGGTGTAGTCAGCATTTTCCGAACGATCGCCAAGGCTGGCCGCCCACGTCACGATCTTGGTGATTTCTGGACGCTTTTCATTCCAGAGGTAATCGTGCTCTTGCTTGAGTTTGTTATAACCTTCACGGGTAATCAGCTTAGTTTTCAATTTGGCTCCTATTCATTTCGGCATAAAAAATGCCGCACATTCAGCAGCATCGACGCTTACGCGATCTTCATCCTAAACCTAGAATTATACCCAAAGCCACAAGATTCTCAGAGCGGACTTTGGGTATTGGCAATTAGGTTAGGCGACGGTTCGACTATTTTTCGTAATCTGGTTTTTTCGTCACGATGTAATTGGTTTCACTCGCCACTAACGCACCGTGCTTTAAGAAGTTTTTACCCAAAATCATGCTGTAATGAAAGCGTCCGCGATCTTGCAAATTCACGCGAATTTTCTTCTCTAAGTCACCCAGTTTGACGTGCATTTCCACCACCGGACGGACGTTTGCTTTCTCGCCTTTTTTCGCAGTAATTTTCA
>NZ_JAWPON010000612.1:0-580 GCF_033344315.1 Vibrio sp. 2132-1
TATGACGCTGACGTTGTTTGGGCCTCAATCTCTTGATGAGCAGCAAGCTTGGGTAGAAGCCATGTTCGCTGACATCCCTAATCATCAATTAAGTGGTAAATCGATTAACGTACCGATTGGGACTGAAGACAGCACCGGAATTTTGGTTCAAATTGAGCCCATCAAAGAGTTTCGCAAACTCATTCTCACCTTCCCTATGCCGGGAATGGATAAACACTACGGCGTGAAGCCTCTCTCTTATTTCGCTCATTTGTTAGGTTACGAAGGCGAAGGGAGCTTGATGCTGCAACTGAAAAGCAAAGGCTGGATCACTTCCCTATCAGCTGGCGGCGGGGCAAGTGGCAGCAACTATCGTGATTTTACGGTCAGTTGTACACTCACACCAGAAGGGTTAGACCACGTAGATGACATCATTCAAGCTGTCTTCCAATATCTAACCATGATCAAACAAGACGGAATGAATGAGTGGCGCTACCTAGAGAAGCAAGCAGTATTGGAGTCTGCATTCCGCTTTCAAGAACCTTCACGCCCTCTCGATTTAGTTAGCCATTTAGTCATCAATATGCAGCATTATCAGCCG
>NZ_JAWPON010000613.1:0-580 GCF_033344315.1 Vibrio sp. 2132-1
GTGACTTCTCGCGCTCGCACTAAGATTCGTCAAGTACTGAAAACCATGCGCCGTGAAGAATCCATCACGCTCGGCCGCCGCCTATTGAATCACGCTTTGGGTCGTCACTCGATTGACTCCATCTACCCAGAGAACATTCAAGAAGTACTGACCGATCTGCGCTTAGAAAGCACAGACGATTTACTCGCAGCAATTGGTTTGGGCGAACTCATGAGTATTGTGATTGCTCGTCGTTTGCTGGGTGATACTGAAGAGCTAACGACAACCAGTTCCATTCCAACCGACTCGAAGAAGAAACTTCCAATTCGTGGCGCGGAAGGTTTGCTGCTGACGTTTGCTAATTGCTGTCACCCAATTCCAGATGACCACATCATTGCGCATGTGTCTCCTGGCCGTGGCTTGGTTGTTCACCGTGAAACGTGTCCAAATGTGCGCGGTTACCAAAAAGAGCCGGACAAATACATGGCCGTTGCGTGGTCTGACGATTACGACAAAGAGTTTATCGCAGAACTGAAAGTAGACATGCTCAACCACCAAGGTGCTCTGGCAGAATTGACCAACGTGATTTCGAAAACAGGCT
>NZ_JAWPON010000614.1:0-579 GCF_033344315.1 Vibrio sp. 2132-1
CAGTTCAATAATGTCTGGGCTAGATGCCGTTAAACATTCGACTTGTAGTTGCGGAAATTGTTGCTCTAGGTTTTTAAGCACATCCGGTAATCGAGTCAGCGGAATCCCTTCATCAATCGCGAGAACAAGCTCGCTCGCCTGCGCAGAAAAGAGCTGAGTCGCTTTATTGTTTAATCGGTCGAGTTGACTGATCGCCGCTTGCGCGTAAGGCATCAGAGCATGGCCGTTCTCGGTCAGTTTGGGATAACGGCCGGAGCGATCAAACAGATCGACACCACAGTCGAGTTCCATGTTCATAATGTGTTGGCTTATCACGGATTGGGCTCGACCTAACTTTCTCGCTGCTGCGGAAAATGAGCCGGATTCGGATGTGGCAACAAACGCCTGCAATTGTTCGATAGTAAACATATCGTTTTTACCGATGGTATCTAACTTTTTATTATCTCAATCATAGATAAAATTTCAGTCATTGAGTAGAACAAATGGGTAGATAATCATGACTCGTAACGAACGAATTTTCCACGCAGTACTTTTTGAATTGATGGCGTTAGCGATCATTGTGCCTGCAGCTGCGTTGAT
>NZ_JAWPON010000615.1:0-579 GCF_033344315.1 Vibrio sp. 2132-1
AGAACGATGAATTGAAAGTGGTGATTTTTGCTCAGCAGCGTGCGCATAAACTCTAAGCCATCCATGACCGGCATGTGAATATCCGTAATGATGATGGCTGGAGAATTGGCATCGATAACTCTGAGTGCTTCAACGGCATTGGGAAAGCAAGTGACTTCAATGCCCTCGATAAGTAGTGCTTGTGAAACGGCATCACGAATGTGTGGTTCGTCATCAACAAAGATAACTGCGTTATGCATGGTCGTTTTCCGTTACTGGTTTGGTGGTACTGGTGTTTGCCATCGGAACGGTGGCAACAAAGGTCATGCCGCCTGACTCACCCGATTGCGTCCCTTGGTGGTTATAGGCGCTGAGCGCTCCGTGATAGCTTTCTAAAATACGTTTTGAAATGGTCAAACCCAGTCCGAGCCCTTCTGGTTTGGTGGTAAAAAACGGGTCAAAGATTTTCGCCAGTGCCTCGTCAGACATCCCCGGGCCGTTATCTGACACTAGAATATCGCAGCTCGAATCGTGGCATTGAATCGCGATGGAAATTTGCGGATCAATACAATAGCCATCCATCGCTTGCGCAGCGTTGTG
>NZ_JAWPON010000616.1:0-579 GCF_033344315.1 Vibrio sp. 2132-1
CCGCATTTAGTCTCCGAGCTGCAATGGGCTGACATCAAACAACGTGGCTTTATGCGAGTGACCTTTACTGCTGATGCCGCTCAATCGACGTGGTACTTGGTGTCGACCATCAAAGACAAAAAGTATCAGGTGACGACGAAGTCGGCGTCTACGACAAACGGCACAACGTTAGATATTATCTAATCTAAACTTGCGAAAAAGTAAAAGTCCGCTCATCAAGGCGGACTTTTTTATTGGCAATTTTCAATCAGCTTTCAGATAGCTAGTCGATCAAACCGTATTCTTTGCTGAGAATTTCGATGATTTCAGCTTTTGGATTTTCGCTTAGCGTAATTGGTTTACCTGTAATTTTCTCGGCGATACCAATGTAGGTTCTTGAAATATCCATCAAAGATTCAACAGGAAGATCGTTATCGCATGCAAGAGCTTCGCGCTCTGGCATACGTTCTTTGTTTAATAAGATATCTGGGTCAGGGAAGTGGTTAAGTAGGAACTGACGGAAACCTTCTTTCGAGTTTTCAACGATGTTACCTGCTTGGTACTCCTTTGCATCCCAAATACGAGAAGAATCTGGCGTGC
>NZ_JAWPON010000617.1:0-579 GCF_033344315.1 Vibrio sp. 2132-1
ACTGTTGTTCGTTCAACAAAATATCCGCTAGCATTTTACGTGTTTGCCACGCTTGCTCGTCTTGCAATAAACCGCTGCTTACCGCGAAATCCAGTTGCTTGATAGCAGGCTTAACTTGCTCATTCTGCCAATAAAAAATACCAAGCATACGAGCAACAAACGCTTGATCGTAGCCACGCGATAGATCTAACGATTCGAGAGTTGAGATCGCTTCTTTAAGCTTCTCTTCTTGAGCTAAGCTGTGCGCACGCTGCACTCTAGATGCGGTGTACTGGCTAAGCTCTTGAGCTATCGCACTGGCTGCGGTCAAACTAAGCAGCGTTGTGATTAAGAATTTCTTCATCATTTGCCTAATTTGAACTCCACTTTTGCGGTTTGTCCGAACTGCTCAATCGACACACCATTTTCAACTTTGGGTTGGTATTTCCACTTCTTCAACGCGCTAATGGCTTCTTTTTCAAACATACGCTTTGGCTCTGCATCGATCACTTCAATGTCTTTTGGACGACCTGTCGTGTCAATCGTAAAGCGCATGATCACATAGCCTTCAACCTTGCGTTTTAATGCTTTACTTGGGTA
>NZ_JAWPON010000061.1:0-1361 GCF_033344315.1 Vibrio sp. 2132-1
TCTTCAGTATGGCCTTCAACGCGTTCATCGACTTTCTCGTAGTAGGTGTCTGGCGTTGGCATAAAGTCCATACCGCGGTCACGCAACGTTTGCACCGTTTGATAGATGTCATCCGTTGTCAGAGCGATATGCTGAATACCTTCCCCGTTGTATTCGCGGATAAACTCTTCAATCTGCGATTTGTCATCCGAGGATTCATTGATTGGAATGCGGATTTTGCCACACGGCGCCGTCATTGCGCGGCTGACAAGGCCAGTCAGTTTACCTTCGATATCGAAGTATCGAATTTCTCGGAAGTTCCCGATGCGCTCATAAAAACCAGACCACACATCCATATTACCTTGCTTAACATTGTGCGTGAGATGGTCTATCTCGTACAAGCCAACGTCTGATTTTGCTAAGCGATCGTCTGCATCGTCATAAAAACGGAAATCGACGTCGTAGATGCTCTGCTTGCCATAACGATCAACGAAATAAAGCAAGCTTTCACCAATACCGTAAATGGCAGGGATACTCAGTTCCATCGGACCAATTTCAGTTTTGTATTCTGTGCCGCCGTTTTGAATAGCATGTCCAAGCGCAACCGTCGCGTCTTTCACACGAAACGCCATACCACATACAGATGGGCCGTGAACTTTAGCAAACTCCTCCGCCTGGCTATGAGGCTGGGCGTTCACGATAAAGCTGATGTCACCTTGTCGATACAACCATGCTTCTTTCGAACGATGTTTGGCTATTTCAGCAAAGCCTAGCGATGTAAATAACGCTTTTAGTTGTTCAATGCCTTTGCTGTCAGCAGCTGTGTATTCAACAAACTCAAATCCGTCTGTACCTAATGGGTTGTATGTGTCCACCATGACTTTCTCCTTGCGTCACTAATTTGTTTACAGCCTCACTGAGCTGTTTGAACTGATTTTTCTAACTTGGCGCAGGTAGAGAGAAATTGGAATACATCGGCCGAAATCTCTATTTCGATGGGTCTTACGGAGAAATGTAAAATTAATGTTACACCACAAAGCCATCAATGTACCCGGTTAAAAAGAAACCAAAATTAAATTGAATTTCAATCAATTAGGTTGATATTTTTCGATTTACGCCACACCGCCAAATGTAAACAACTTGTTACCATGGCGATTTTTATTGGCACCTAGCGACTTTAGATAAGTCTTTGGTTTCATTTAAAGAGAGGTTGGAAAGAGTGAAACAAACGAGAGTTTCAAGACAACAAAGCGCACGTAAAAAGCGGCCAAGCTCTTATTGAACTTGGCCTATCCAGTTGGCAGTGCGAGGATATGAGTAAACAGAGACGTCATTAATCCACAAATGTGATTTTGCTTCAAATACACCCTACTTATTTACAG
>NZ_JAWPON010000618.1:0-579 GCF_033344315.1 Vibrio sp. 2132-1
AGGGCACGACAACGTTCGTTCGATTGCAAACCTGCAATTGTTGTGTGGCAATATCGGTATTGAGGGTGGTGGTATTAACCCACTGCGCGGTCAATCAAACGTGCAAGGTGCGTGTGATATGGGCGCATTGCCGAGCTGTTATCCGGGATACCAAAAAGTGTATAACCCGATTGTTCGTCAGAAATTCGCGATTGAGTGGGATGCGCCGAACTTACCTTCTGAGCAAGGGCTTACCCTAACGGAAATCATCGATGCGGCGTGCAAACGAGAAGTTCGCGGGATGTACATCATGGGCGAAAACCCAGTACTGAGCGATCCAAACCAAGCACACGTGATTGAAGGGTTGGAAGCACTCGACTTCTTGGTCGTGCAAGACATCTTCCTCACCGAGACGGCGCAGTACGCCGATGTGGTATTGCCTTCTTGTTCATTTGCGGAAAAATCCGGTCACTTCACCAATACTGAGCGACGCGTGCAGCGCGTTAATGCGGCAGTGAAAGCGCCGGGTGAGGCGAAAGAAGATTGGTGGATCATTCAAGCGATCGCAAACGCGATGGGCTGCGATTGGCATTACCAGTG
>NZ_JAWPON010000619.1:0-578 GCF_033344315.1 Vibrio sp. 2132-1
CCTTGGTTAAGCGGAAGGTTTTTAATGCCTAGCAATGGCTGAAGGTGATTGTCCAAGTAGCCGTAAAGGATGCCGAAAATCACCGTTACTTTGATTGTCGACTTAACCAGCTCCACCAACGAACGCGTTGAGAAAATACGCTTAATGCCGCTGAGCGGGTTGAGTTTACTCAGCTTTGGTAACATGTTTGCGGGACGAAACATCCAGCCGCCCAAGACCATACTGCTACCGAACGTCACGATGATGATAACCGTGAAAAGTGGCAACAGCATTTCGATGATCATGCCAAGGCTCTGACCCACTTGTTCTACCATTTGCTGTGGGTTTTCTAGGTCGGCTTTCGTCAACGACATGTTATAGCGGAAAATGCCGAACATGCTTTCCCAGATGCTATTGATTTGAGAGTAAAAATACAGCGCTACAGCCATAAAAATGACTGCAGTGGTGAATTCTTTCGCTCGTGGAATTTGGCCTTCCTGGCGGGCTTTTTTAACTTTCTGGGGGGAGGCCTTTTCGGTTTTGTCTTGTGACGACTGATCGCTCATGCGCCCCCCAACATAAAGTTGTTTAAGTGTCGG
>NZ_JAWPON010000620.1:0-577 GCF_033344315.1 Vibrio sp. 2132-1
GCCAGCAATCACACCGTATTTATGCGTTTCTGATTCCGGCACTTCTTGTACCGCAACGATTGAACAGCGGAACTGTTTGTACAGATCAACCATTTGCGCTAGAACGCCTTGGTCCTCATTCACACAAAGGTCATCCGCGAGCACAACAGCAAACGGTTCATCACCGACCAGTTCACGTCCCGTAAGAATAGCGTGACCTAAGCCTTTCATTTCACGCTGACGGATGTAAGTGTAACTCGCAGAATCAATCAAAGAACGAATATCATCAAGCAGCGCTTCTTTACTTGTACCGCTAATTTGATGCTCTAACTCATAATTTTTATCAAAGTGATCCATTAACGAGTGCTTACCACGACCGGTGACGATGCACATACCGTCCATACCGGCTTCAATCGCTTCTTCAACACCATATTCAATCAATGGCTTGTTCACCACTGGCATCATTTCTTTCGGCATCGACTTAGTTGCAGGAAGGAAACGTGTGCCGTAGCCCGCTGCAGGGAATAAACATTTTTTAATCATAACCATTACCAACTAAAAAAAGGCTCCTCTGAGGGAGCCTGTTATATTATTTTGA
>NZ_JAWPON010000621.1:0-577 GCF_033344315.1 Vibrio sp. 2132-1
CGTTCAGAAGACGACGGTAAACCAAGTGGTTGGACTGCACTTTACGTTGATGGTAAGTGGGAAGTCACTGATAAACGTAAAAAAGCGAAAGCTTAAGCTCAACTTGTAAAATAAAGGCAGCAAATACGCTGCCTTTATTTTTATATCTTCCTGTCTAAGCGGGTTTCCATCTGCTCCTTTCCCTACCGTTTTTAAGCTCTGTTTTCCCACTTTTAGCGATTTGTTTTGTCTGAATCTACAAGTGTCTTTTCTGTAAACAACATTCAGTTGAACTATTCATTTTATATTCACACATTTGTTATATCTTGGTATTTCAAACATGAACTGTAGTTAACGCGTTCGTAAATTGTTTTCACAATGTAATCGCTTACTTGGCCTTGTGTGATCTGGATATCGTCTTGAGCAAGTAACCTTTGTATGCAACACAGAACGGCATATTAAAAATTGTAATTTAGATTCTGGTTGGATAATTTATTACAAAATTAGTGCAATTGTATGCATTTATTTAGCGTCAAAAAATAAGAACAATTTGAATATTTGCATACTGGAAAATGCAATAGCTTTTTTATCTACACTG
>NZ_JAWPON010000622.1:0-577 GCF_033344315.1 Vibrio sp. 2132-1
TTTTCTACCTCAAGTTCGCCGACAAGTGAAACAACCAGTGTTGTGTAAGGACTTCATGGTCGATACCTACCAAGTTTACCTTGCTCGTCATTATGGCGCGGATGCGGTATTGCTCATGCTTTCGGTGCTGAATGACGAAGAGTACAAAGCGTTAGAAGAAGCTGCGCACAGCCTAAACATGGGCATTTTAACGGAAGTCAGCAACGAAGAAGAGCTTCACCGCGCAGTTCAGCTTGGCGCTAAAGTTATCGGTATAAACAACCGCAACTTGCGCGACTTAACAACGGATTTAAACCGCACTAAAGCGCTTGCGCCAACCATTCGTAAGCTTGCACCAAACGCAACGGTTATTTCAGAGTCTGGCATTTACACTCATCAACAAGTTCGTGACTTAGCAGAATATGCAGACGGCTTTTTGATTGGCAGCTCGCTGATGGCGGAAGACAACTTAGAACTTGCGGTTCGTAAAGTAACGCTAGGTGAAAATAAGGTTTGCGGTCTGACTCACCCAGATGATGCGGCAAAAGCGTATCAAGCAGGCGCAGTATTTGGTGGCCTGATTTTTGTCGAGAAGTCG
>NZ_JAWPON010000623.1:0-577 GCF_033344315.1 Vibrio sp. 2132-1
TGGATAGAACACCAACCCGGCATTGTCCGCCCGCGCCGCGATGGTCGCATCGAGCGCCTCGGGTGTGCTGATCCCGCAAATCTTGATTTTCGCGGGCATGCGGTCAGTCGGGGTTCTGGATCAGCCGCACCAGCGTGCAGTCGGGATCGATCAGGTAGCCGATCCTCAGGCCGCTCGCCTCCAGTTGCGGAGCTTTGAAGCGCGGCCAGCCGGTGCTTTTTTCCTCGGCTCCCGCCGCGTTCACCAATGCCACCATGGCATCGAGCTCATCCAACCGCAGGCAACAGCCGAACGAGCTCGTAGCTGGGTCGAGGTCAGGATAGGGGAAGAATTCGAGCTGCAAACCGCCGCGCTGCAGGATCATCCAGCCGCGATCCTTCCAACTCGTCGCAAAGCCCAGCTTCGCATAAAACGCCTCTGTCACATCGAAATCGCGCGATGGCAGATTGGGGGTGACGTGGTCAGCCATGGCTCAGCGCAGCTTGTCGGCCATGCGGGCCGTATGAGTGATTGCGGCGCGGCTATCGGGGGCGGAATGGCTCATCACGATCATGCTGGCCTTGGGGAACGCCGCACC
>NZ_JAWPON010000624.1:0-577 GCF_033344315.1 Vibrio sp. 2132-1
AGGTACAAAATACGGTGTTGTGATTCGTACCGAACGATTGGCTTGGTTAATTGCCAAAGTAAGCACTTGATAAATCAAATACTCTGGCATGCCGGGGCCAGATGGAACCACCTGAATCGGATGTTGGTATTTGCTGTTGTCAATTTTGCACTCCGGCAACTTCGGCAGATAACGTTCGCCCGTTTCTACTTCCCAGTCCCAGCAGTGAATCGCACTTAACACGTTTACGGTTGGCCCTGTAACTCGCACCATGATATCGATCCAACGCCCAACGCCGCTGCTCTGCTTAAAGTATGCAGGATCGACAAGGTTCATTGACCCTGTATAGGCGATTTCATCATCAATGACGATGATTTTACGGTGCTGGCGAAGATCAAGACGACGTAAGAAAATACGCCACATCTTCACTTCGAGCGCCTGAATAACCTCGATACCCGAATCTTTCATCATTTTGTACCAAGGACTTCTGAAGAAGCGTGGGCTACCCGCAGAGTCCAATAGCAGCTTCACATCCACACCACGTTTAGATGCTTGGATAAGAGCGGATGCTACCGAATCGGCCAAGCCGCCTGGGTGC
>NZ_JAWPON010000625.1:0-576 GCF_033344315.1 Vibrio sp. 2132-1
AATGCTTAACGTATCACCATCGATGTCAGTATCGTTTGGTAGGACATCAATCGTCACTGGCGTGTCTTCGTCAGTAATCGCCGTGTCATTGGTCGCCACTGGCGCATCGTTCACTGGCGTGACATCGACGTTCACCGTGGTGGACTCCGATACCCCACCGGAGGTAACGATGTAGGTGAAGCTGTCTGTTCCGTGATAGTTGTCGTTTGGCGTGTAAGTCACACTGCCGTCAGGGTTGACCGAGACCGTGCCGTTCGCTGGACCGTTGTTGGTATCCAGCGACACCACTTTGTCGTTGCCTTCGAACGTGTCGTTATCTAAAACCTTAATGATGGTTGGCGTGTCTTCCACAACCGTCGCTTTATCTGCCACGATGTCCGCCACTGGCGCTACCGTGAAGTTCACCGTTTGGCTAACGCTTTCACCGCTTGGGTCGGTAGCCGTAAAGGTCAACGCTTCTGAGCCGTTCCAGTCTGCGGTTGGAGTGAACGTAGCAATACCATTGACGATCGCCACTTGAATGTTGCTGTTGCCAGAGATGCTAAACGTTAACTCGCCATCCACGTTATCCACATC
>NZ_JAWPON010000626.1:0-576 GCF_033344315.1 Vibrio sp. 2132-1
CCAGAAGTTCGCCTGATTAAACCTTAGCACATGTGCAAAATGTTGCTTGGCAACCGTTTGTGTTTAAGCAAGAGAAAAGCTTGATTTCTTAATATCATAGCATTCCACGACCTGTGCAATTCCCGGCTGCACCTGTAACCCCGCCCCTTGAGTTAATCAGCACATCGCCCCTTGCACATACAACGAAAATATGAAGATTTTGACTAAACTATAGACGTAAATATTGGGGTGACAAACTTTTGACTTAGTTCAAAGTGGGGCGAGGTAGATATGGAACGAGTAACTTTTGGCTCATTGATGAGTAATATTGTAGTTATCGGTCTCGATGGGGAAATTAGAACCCTCGAACAAGGACAGTTGCCTAAACCAGGGGAACTAATCATTAACGAAGTTTCAGACACTTCAGAACTGGTCATTGAGCAAGTGACACCGCAAGGCAGTTCCATCAATGTAACTGGTGATATTACTGCGTTGATAGAAGCTATTGCAGCGGGGAAAGACCCGACCCAACTAGGTCAAGAGTTTGAAACCGCAGCGGGCGAAGCAAATGGGTCTAGTCCTCAGACAACGGGGAGT
>NZ_JAWPON010000627.1:0-576 GCF_033344315.1 Vibrio sp. 2132-1
ACTTAACACAATCCACACAGGGATCACCCATGCCGGATGACCGGTATACCAACCAAACTCTTTCATTGGCCATAAGAAGATTGGGTGAAGTAAGTAAATGCCCAAGCTGTGCTGGCTGATAAAACTCACCACTTTCTGCACGTTCTTCGGCAACCCTTCCCCAAAATACCGACACAGCATAAAAATCATCGATGCCGCCAAAATCACGTTCAATGTTTTGTATGACAACCAACGCCCCACGGTGTATTTCTCCGCTTCCAAACTGTTGGTCACCACCATGGTGAATGTCACGGCTAACGCCACCAATCCAAACCCAGTGAACAACGTCACCATAGAACGATTTAGTGGCACTTTTTGAAATAGTACATAACCCAAAGGCAGATAGCCCATATAGAGCCACATTTGGTTATTCCATGGTCCATCAATCTTGAACAGGAATAACGTGCTAGTGAACATCCAAAAAGCCAGATAGGTATAGAGGACATTGTCATCGACATTACGTGCCATCCATTGGAATAGAGGAATCACGAAATATAGTGGAATAAAGTAATAGAAGAAGCCTAAATGGTAATAGGT
>NZ_JAWPON010000062.1:0-1341 GCF_033344315.1 Vibrio sp. 2132-1
AACCACCTCCGCAGCCATTTATTGGTGTGGTCTACAGAGGATTATGTCTTTTTAGAGGGGAAAATCCCTAGAACCCCACTCTATTAGCAAACCAGCATCTGTTTTTTTGGGGTAACCACTCTCCAGCGTCCTTTCCACACTTACCGTTGTCACCACAACGGTTTACAGTAGGTGAAGCTAATGTAAGATTCAGGAGATCACTGGCAAATTGAATGCGCATTTCACTGGATTGTGAGCACATTCCGCTATCATGTGCTTCACTTGTTGACACTATATGCTCAATGTCTGTGTATCGGTCAGATTCAAAGTAACTGCCAGTGTAAGGGCCATATATCAATCCCCCCATACTACTTACTATGTGATCTTCTACTCGTTGAGAATAGTTGTATTGTTGAGATTTATCGTATGGAGAACATCTATTCTCAGGTTTGACTATTAAACCCCGCCATATCTCTGTTGAATAAGCATCAAAAGAAACCAATAAGATGCTTGTAAGAACAGCTTTAGAAATTGTTTTCATAAACTTCCATTGATTATTATGGTACAGCAATATACTTGAATGCACTAAGCCCAAGCCTTTTGGCATTCGCTCTTGCTGCGGCCTTATTCTTGAATGGATAGATCCCATAACTAGCCAATGTATCTAGTGCCACATCTACCGAATCAATTAACCAAATATCACGAACACACGGAGGACTTCCAGATACTTTAACGTGAAATAAATCTCCATTTTCATCTAATGAAGAAATAGTTTTGGAATCCACATAATTTAGATCAATGTGAACTATCTCACCGTCACTTTTGTAAAACCTGGGATAATTATGAACTGTAACTAGAAGATATCTCATACTATATATTTGCCTTTTGTAGTTAATTTGTCATCGTTTAATGATTTACAGGCGGTATTGCCTCATAGCTAATGTGGTATATTTTTGCATTCTATTAATAGGTGTTCGCATGCACATAACTGTATCTAGTTCTGATAAAAATTTGGACTCTGAACATCACACTTTTGAACAACCTTCCTTGCTGCTTAAAAATCGTATTAAAAGCCCAGAAGCCCAATCCAAATTAAAAATTCTCCGTCTTTCTGATTCAGTACTCAATTGCCACTGTGTATCACCACCAGCCACAATGTATCTACGTAAAAGGGGGGATTACATATTCATGGTGAATCATTATGAGCATGGCCAACATCTGCAAAATTGTCCCTTGTACTCAGACATAAAAGGTTGCAGAGAAGCGGTAAATAGAGATATTTCGCCCTGAGGAATCCCCTAATGATTTTGATAAAAATCATAAATTTAAGGTAGATGCACATCTTGTCATGTGATCAAATGG
>NZ_JAWPON010000628.1:0-575 GCF_033344315.1 Vibrio sp. 2132-1
GCCAAAAGAAATGATGCCAGTAGTGAACAAACCGTTGATTGAATACGGCGTTGAAGAGGCAATTCAAGCTGGTATGAACGGTATGTGTATTGTGACAGGCCGTGGCAAACACTCAATCATGGATCACTTTGATAAGAACTACGAGCTTGAGCACCAAATTAGTGGTACCAACAAAGAAGAGTTACTTGTCGATATTCGTGAGATCATTGAATCAGCGAACTTTACCTACATTCGCCAACGTGAAATGAAAGGTCTAGGTCACGCGATTCTAACGGGGCGTGAACTGGTTGGTGATGAACCTTTCGCTGTAGTACTTGCCGATGACTTGTGTGTGAACGAGGAAGAAGGCGTTCTTGCTCAAATGGTTGCGCTGTTTAAGCAATTCCGCTGTTCTATCGTGGCAGTACAAGAAGTACCTGCTGACGAGACGCACAAATACGGCGTGATTTCTGGTGAAATGATCAAAGATGACATCTACCGCGTAGATGACATGGTAGAAAAACCAGAACCAGGCACAGCGCCAAGCAATCTTGCGATCATTGGTCGTTACATCCTTACCCCTGATATTTTTGAAC
>NZ_JAWPON010000629.1:0-575 GCF_033344315.1 Vibrio sp. 2132-1
CTGTGTCGCCACTCTTCTGAATATTTAGCCTTTCGCGCCATCAGTTTTCCTCTTTCTTTTTCCCTCCCTTACCAGCTTTAGCGAGCTCTTGCTCCAACCCAGAAATTTTGGTCAGTGCATCATTGAGTCTTTGTTCGAGGCTCTTGGCCTGCTGGTCTTTTTCCTGCAACTGACCAGCCATCATGCCTTTGTCTTGAACAAGAGCGCGAGCTTCTGCTTCGGCGCTGGATAATTTGGCGTCCAGCTTTTCTACCTCTCCAGATAGGCGCTGGCACTCTCGTTCAGCGGATTCGCCATGAGCTTTGGCTGTGGCAAGGGAGTCCTGTGATTGGGCCAGTTTGGCCTGTACATTTTCGAGCTGCTCTTTCAACGATGTTTTTTGTTCCTGAGCGGCCCGGAGCTTTTCTGTCTGCTCTATACTCTTGCCTTTTTGCTCCTCCAACTCACCCTCTGTAGTTGCCAATTTTTGGCTCAAAGAGCGATTTTCGCTTTTAGCTTGCTCCAGGTGATCCTGTGCTCGGGTCAGATCTGCGGCTTTCGCCTCCAGCTTGCCCTCCAACTCAACGATCCGCTTT
>NZ_JAWPON010000630.1:0-575 GCF_033344315.1 Vibrio sp. 2132-1
GGAATGTTTGCTTGTAAGTGTTGTAGCTGGTCACGGCATCATTAAATGCTTGGCGGGCAAACGCGACTTTGTTTTCGGTACTGGTTAGCTCTTCTTGGAGTTGGCTCATCGTCTCGTTTGCTTTCAATTCAGGGTAGGCTTCTACCACAACGTTCAGTTTGCCGAGAGCGTTTTGTAACATGCCTTCTGCTTGGCTAAGCTGGCTAATTGCAGCATCACTATCTGGCGCATCACTGGCGGCTTTTAAACCTGCTATTGCTTGGTTACGAGCTTGGATCACGCGTTCAAACGTTTCCTTCTCATGATCCATGTAACCTTTAGCGGTGTTTACTAAATTCGGAATTAGGTCGTATCGACGTTTCAGTTGAACTTCGATTTGAGCGAAGCTGTTTTTAAAGCGATTTCGTAGAGTAACGAGCTTGTTGTAAATACTGATTGCGTAAACCACAACCAGCAGAACAATAACAATAAAGACAATCAGTGCAGTCATAGTGAGTTCCATTTTGTGAATGTATCAGTGTTTTATATAAGTAGTTGAGATATTAAGCAAATTAGACTTACTTATAATGTGGGGT
>NZ_JAWPON010000631.1:0-575 GCF_033344315.1 Vibrio sp. 2132-1
AAAATTACCTACGAAGAAATGCTTGAACAACTCGACCAGAAAGGCATCCGCGTCACCAACGGGGCGAGACGGCTTTATGTCGCGGTGAACAACGGAGTCAAAGCTGAGGTGCTGGGTAACTGCGGTCCCGCCACAATCAGCTTGGTTGACGGGATGATTGTTGTGGAAGAGCAGACTCTCCACTAAGGGCAGCAGCATGGGCAAAAAAGTACACATCATTTGTGGAAAGTGCGGCAGTGACGAGATGAACTTTGTCATCAATGAACACTGTCCAGACGATCCCCAGAATGTTGCCAGTATGTCCTGCTCAAATTGTTGCGAACTGACAGGCATAGCCGAGTGGTCGGAATTTAATGGACGTGAGCTGAAAGGTGAAGCCGTCGCCCTATCAACACCGGCAAACGTGAATGCTCTTCTAGGATTGCTTCGCCAGGCGATGGACAGCGTTGAGTATCGCCTCTATGGCGGGGACATGTCATTGAGCGGTAATGATGCTGCCGAACTCATAGACCTCCAGGAGCGAGCTGAGAAGGTCTTGTCTGTTCTTCGGAGTGATCAGCATGAGTGATTTATAC
>NZ_JAWPON010000632.1:0-574 GCF_033344315.1 Vibrio sp. 2132-1
CTTGTCTAAGTCGCCAAGCATCTCTTCAAGCTTTTGTTTTGCTTGGATGGAGTACGGATCGCGTTTTGTACTCAGCGCATCGATGCCTTTGCGAAGCAGTTGTAGCGCAGTACCCGGTTGGCCGCGAGCAATGGAATCGTTCGCTCGCTTAATCACGTTTTCGATGTTGATGCGAATTTGCATCGTTTCCAAACGCGCATTTTCGGTTACGTAAGTCTGGGTGTCTAATCGGCCTTTGTTGTGCTCGTTTCGAACGGTGTCACGCAGGCGCTTAACCAGCTTAAGCATCACGATGGCTTGCTTATCGCTGCTTGGCATTTTGAAAGAGGTACTTTCACCAGTCGGACCGTTTTCTTTTAGCTGTCCGATTTGTTGCTTCATATTGTCTATGCGTTGAGTGAGCTGCTTATTTTTCGGGTCAAGCTCATGCATGCTTTCTAGTGCATCAAGAATACGATTGTTTAGGCACAGCAGAAGCTCCTTACTAAAAGGAATATGGTGTGCGTGACCAATCAGTTCTTCAGTGCCATCAATAAGTGCAACATAGCGTGCCGATTCCTGCCTTTTGGCGGTT
>NZ_JAWPON010000633.1:0-574 GCF_033344315.1 Vibrio sp. 2132-1
TAGTACACACCAAGTTTTAGAAGGTGAGGAGTGTTAGTATTGTGGATAAGCGTTGTACGTTAATATATTTTGGTTGAGTTCAAAATATTCTTAAAGATAGATATTACTTCAACTGGGCATTTATCATATCTTTTGATTCACTTTAAATCTTTGGGGAGACATGTTGTGACAGACTACTCCCCATATGTGTATTTAGGAACGATCAACTTCCGAGCGGCAAATGTCCTGTTTTCACCCAAATTACCGTTTCTTCTTCTACAAAAGGGAAGTGCTCACTCATATGAGGCGAGCGCAACCAAGTATGTGTTGGGTATATACCTAGTTCATCCCTAAACTCGCCAGATAACACAAAAATTTCTTCTCCACCAAAGTGTCTGTGAGGTTGAAACTTTTCTCCTTTGGGCCACTTCACCAACGCAACATGCTCGTGCTTAAAATCATGTAACGGCATCACTTGTAGTCCGCCAATGCCAGGCAACCATTCTGTTTCTCGAGTATTGATTCGAACAGTTTTAAGATCGTTCGGATCAAATTGATTGAGCTTGACCAAAATGACACAACCTTTCTCGCTAAA
>NZ_JAWPON010000634.1:0-574 GCF_033344315.1 Vibrio sp. 2132-1
GAAGATACGCCACTGGAACTTAACTTACATCAGCAACAAGGACTAGAGAAAGGGGACACCATCGTCATTAAAAAGCCGCCGATGCACGGCAAGATTGACGGGAATACCTACCAAAGCAAGGAAAACTACTTTGGTAATGACCAGTTTGAGTTTTCTATTGTGAAAGAAAACGGCCGTGAATCTAATACCCCTATGGCTGTACTTACAGTCGACGCGGTTAATGATGAGCCGATCTTCGCTGTTGAAGCGAGCCGTAAAGAAGGCCTATCAAACGAAAAAGTCACACTATCTGTACTTGGCTTAATAGACGTTGATTCAACGGATCACTCATTCAAATGGCGTCAAGTTTCTGGGACTAAAGCTCAGTTTGCCACCACGGACACGGCAAGTGTAGAAGTGACGTTACCAAAAGTGAGTGAGAAAAGTGAAAAGCTGACGTTTGAAGTGGCGGTAAACGACAACGATGGTGCAATTATTACTAAGAGCGTTGTTATGGTCGTTAAGCAAGAAGTCGTTGTGGAAAATGATCCTGGCAAGGGTGAAGAAGGCGGCTCTATGGGGCTGTGGGTCACTC
>NZ_JAWPON010000635.1:0-574 GCF_033344315.1 Vibrio sp. 2132-1
AGTACATCCTTACCACCCACAAACGGAGTGGAATAAGTTGCAAGAGGTGGCTCAATGGATGTATTTGGTCACTTCTGATGTCGTATTGATGCCAAACCAAGGTATTTTGCTGCGTGCGACGCCAATGCTTAATCTCTATGAAGGATTACAAAACTATTGGAATAAAATCCGAACTCATTTAGATGAACTAAAATTGAGCTTTCAGTTTGGTTGTGGCTTCTCACCTTTTTCCGCTAAATTGATGGCGTTATCTGGTGCGAATGTGCTTAGCGAAGATAAGGCTTTTATCCAAAAAGCTTTATTTTCGTTGCCATTAACCCTAACCGATTTATCGCCCTCCAATGTTGAAAAACTCCAACGAGTGGGCACAACAACGCTGCAAGGGTTACTGGAATTGCCATTGCAAGACATCGCTCGCCGTTTTGATATTGATTTAGTCAACTACGTCGGACGACTTACTGGTCAGTTCAAACACCCTGTCGACTTTTACCATCCAAGCGAGTCGTTCCAAGTGTATTTGGAGTTACTGTTTGAGATCGAAAACGTTCAATGGATTGAAAAACCGTTAGCAAAG
>NZ_JAWPON010000636.1:0-574 GCF_033344315.1 Vibrio sp. 2132-1
TATCTCTTGTGCTCGAAGGTGCTTTTTCACGGTGAGAGGATAATAGGTGCCGCCTTTGACCGACGGATCGTTGGCAACCACCATGCATTGAACTCCTTCGATTATGCCGATGCCAGCCACGACACCCGCGCATGGGATGGACTCATCGTACACTTGCCAAGCGGCGAACTGACCGATTTCAAGGAAGTTGCTGCCATCATCGAGCAAATGTGAAATTCGTTCTCGAACCGGGAGTTTTCCTTTTTGTCGCTGATGAGCAATGGCACGTTCGCCGCCACCGAGTTTGATGGTGGCGACGTCTTTTTGCAGCTTTTCAACCAGCATTTCCATTGCGGCTTGGTTAGAAAGAAACAGCTCGTCAGTTGGCTTGGTTTTGCTTTTTATGATGGCCATGATGACTTCCTTTTCCTAGCGAGTGAATCAGGAGCTAGCGTGATTCCTCAAACAATTCGCGCCCGATGAGCATGCGGCGAATTTCGGAGGTTCCTGCCCCAATTTCATACAGTTTTGCGTCACGCAGAAGGCGTCCGGTTGCGTATTCATTGATGTAGCCATTACCGCCGAGTAGTTGAAT
>NZ_JAWPON010000637.1:0-574 GCF_033344315.1 Vibrio sp. 2132-1
CCAGTATTACGCTGTACGAAAACAGTGACTACCTCAAGGTCTACTCTTTTTCCGGCAATAAAGCGATTCCTGCCGATTTTCTCGTGCCGATTGATCAAGCCTTCGTCGGGCGTGTGTTCAAAAACCAACAACTGATCATTTGTGACGACGTTTCTCAATCCGACGAGCTAGATTGCGTCATGTTGACCTCCAGCGGTATGGGCACGTGTATGGATGCGCCGCTGATGCATGGTCAAATGTGCTTGGGTACGCTTAACGTCGCGCATCATCAAGCCCATTTTTATACCAAGGAACAAGCCGCACAGTTGCAATGCATTGCCAACTGGATAGCGTTGAACATTGCACTGCATATTCAGATCATGAAAATGGAGCACCTCGCCACCACCGACGATCTTACTGGCATTCCAAACCGCAGAGAGTTCATGCGTCAAATTGAGCATCGTCTTTCTGAATTTCGCACTCAAGGGATCAAATTCCACGTCGCGATTTTGGATTTAGATAACTTTAAAAAACTGAATGACAAGTTTGGGCACGACGCTGGCGACAAATCTCTCATCCATGCTGCCAATACCAT
>NZ_JAWPON010000063.1:0-1330 GCF_033344315.1 Vibrio sp. 2132-1
TTGCATGCTAAACTCAAAGCTTATCTCTTTGGTTTTGCTTGGATAATTGGCTATGCCATCAAATTTACCTAAATCGTTCAGTCGCCCATTTTTAAAGATGTTCCACATCTTAGAAGCGGTTCTGTTGGTCGCTATTACCTTGGCAACTATTTATGCCATGGCTCAAGAGTTCATTCACGTCTTTGTTGAGAAGCGAGTGCTGTTGACGGACATCTTATTGATGTTCATCTATCTTGAGGTTTTAGCGATGGTGCAGCAGTTTGTGATGAACGGTAAGATCCCCGTTCGCTATCCTATCTATATCGCGATGATGGCCATTGCTCGCTACATCACCTTAGGTATGAAAGAGTTGGATGCCACTTTGGTGGTTTGGCTTTCTATTGCGGCGTTTATCTTGGCGGCAGCGACCTTGGTGATTCGCGTTGGACACCACTATTGGCCGTATGTTGACAACCGAACCTTGGAAAAAGACGAATAAAACAAAGCCCCGCACTAAGCGGGGCTTTCAATATGTAATCTAAATGTTTTTAGATTATTCGATGTTTTGGATCTGTTCGCGCATTTGCTCGATCAGAACTTTCAGTTCAACGCCCGACGCAGTGATGTCGGTGCTGATCGATTTAGAAGCGAGCGTGTTTGACTCACGGTTGAATTCTTGCATCATGAAATCCAGACGACGACCGATTGCGCCACCTTTTTTCAGGATGTTGGTCGTTTCTTTCACGTGAGAATCCAGACGATCTAGCTCTTCTGCAACGTCTGACTTTTGCGCTAGCAAGATAAGCTCTTGTTCTACACGAGAAGCATCCAGTTCAATTTTCGCATCTTCAAATTTTGAGAATAGACGTTCACGTTGCCATTCTAGGATTTCAGGCATGCGAGCACGAACTTTCACCACTTCTGCGGTAATTGCGTCTAGGCGTTGTTCGATCAGCGCTTTCATGTTGTCGCCTTCACGACCACGCGCTTCAATAAATTCACTAATTGCTTCATCAAATGCAGCAAGCAGTTCTTTGTTGACCTCATCCATGTTTTGCTCTGGAGTTTCCATCACACCAGGCCATTGCATGACTTGAAATGGATTGATGCGGCTAAGCTCACCAGTCATGTGCATAACTTGTTCAGCAGCTTTAATCACTTGGGTTGCCAACGCTTCGTTGATGCTAAGCTCGGCTTTTGCTGCAGGGTTCGCTTCGAAACGAAGGCTACATTCCACTTTTCCTCGCGCTAGGCGTTTACGAAAACGCTCGCGTAGAACTGGTTCCAAAGCTCGGAATTGTTCTGGCATGCGGAAATAGGTTTCTAGGTAACGCTGGTTTACACTGCGGAT
>NZ_JAWPON010000638.1:0-573 GCF_033344315.1 Vibrio sp. 2132-1
CCTGTATATCATGGTCGTGATTTTGCGAATTTGGTTGCAAGCTGCACGTGCAGATTTCTACAACCCGTTCTCGCAATTTATCGTAAAAGCGACTCAGCCAGTCATTGGCCCACTGCGTCGTGTTATTCCATCAATCGGCAATATTGACCTTGCAACGGTTCTGTTCGCTTACGTGCTGTGTGTATTGAAATTTGTCGCGCTGATTCTGATTGCGTCTAACGGCTCTGTCTCTTTCAGCGTTGATTTCCTATTCTTGGGTTTGTTATCGCTACTAAAAGCTGCTGGTGGCCTTCTGTTCTGGGTATTGTTGATTCGCGCAATCCTAAGCTGGGTGAGCCAAGGTCGTAGCCCAATTGAATACGTGTTCCATCAATTGACCGAGCCAATGTGCGCACCAATTCGTCGCGTACTTCCTGCTTTTGGCGGCTTGGATTTGAGCGTGCTGGTTCTGTTCATCGGTTTGCAATTCGCAAACTTCTTGATGGGCGATATCATTGGTCCTATTTGGTTCCAACTGTAATGTCCGCAGCAGTTTGGCAAGATGGCGAGGACATCGTCCTTAAGCTTTATATT
>NZ_JAWPON010000639.1:0-573 GCF_033344315.1 Vibrio sp. 2132-1
CACCTGTGGGACCGGTAAGCTTCGACTTTGCGTGGGGGCTGGATGAAAAGCCAAACAACGAATTCCGCATCCACTTCTCTTTGGGGCCTGAGCTATGATCAAAAAGATGTTTAAGTGGACCAAGTGGTTATCACTAAGTTTGATTGGTCTGCTGTTGTTAATCACTATTTTTGTCGCAACGGTACTGTTTACCCATCCAGGATTGAAGTTGGCGATTTGGGGCGCAGAGAAAGCCTTACCTCAACTCAAAGTCGAGAGCATTCAAGGTTCGCTATTCCCTCGTTTTGCACTGCAAAATGTCAGCTTTGTTGATGAGTCTTTACATATTGATGCGAAAGTCGAGCGCCTTGCGTTGGCGATTAACTTCCGCTGTTTCTTTGACCCAAAAGTGTGTGTTGATGAACTGGCGCTGCAAGGTGTTAACTTCCAAATGCCAGAATTGCCACCTGCCAGTGAAGAGCCTGAAGAAGAAACACCACCGCTGCGTTCTATCAGCACGCCAGTGCCAATTTTTGTCAATAAAGTCAGCTTTAATGACATCAACGTCAATGTGTTAGGCAATCAGATTGATTG
>NZ_JAWPON010000640.1:0-573 GCF_033344315.1 Vibrio sp. 2132-1
GAGCAAGAAGATGTTGTGTAAAGCGGTACAAGTAGTGAGGACCACCAGCTTGTGGACCTGTACCAGACAAGCCTTGCCCACCAAATGGCTGAACGCCAACAACCGCACCAACTTGATCTCGGTTGATGTAGCAGTTACCCACGCGAGCGTGTTTTTCAATCCAGCGATAAGTGGTTTCGTTACGGCTGTGAATGCCCATTGTTAGACCAAAACCTGTTTGGTTGATCTGCTCTACCACGTTTGGCAGTTCAGACGCTTTAAAGCGAACAATGTGCAAGATAGGACCAAATTGCTCTTCTTTCAGAACATCAATGCCTGAGATTTCAAACGCACTTGGTGCAACAAAATCGCCGTATTGACACGCTTCTTCCAGTTGCAGCTGCGCAACTTTCTTCTGCGTGCTGCTCATCTGTTCTAGGTGAGCAAGGAGTTTTTGCTTCGCATTGCGGTCAATAACCGGACCCACATCGGTTTTGTGCAAGTAAGGCAAGCCAACGTGTAGCTCTTTCATCGCGCCTTGGATAAGGGTGATGATGCGGTCCGCAACGTCTTCTTGAACAAACAGCACACGAA
>NZ_JAWPON010000641.1:0-573 GCF_033344315.1 Vibrio sp. 2132-1
GGTGGCACCGCTTGTAATACTACGGAGCAAGAGCCGATTTTCGCCCCTTCGCCCACTTCGATATTACCAAGAATTTTGGCACCTGCACCAATCATCACGCCTTCACGGATTTTCGGGTGACGATCGCCGCACTCTTTACCTGTACCACCTAGGGTGACGTCTTGTAGGATCGACACATCGTTATCAACCACCGCTGTTTCACCGATCACGATGCCCGTCGCATGGTCGAGCATGATGCCGCTACCAATACGTGCTGCTGGGTGAATGTCTACCTGACACGCCACAGAAATTTGGTTTTGCAAGTACGTCGCAAGGGCATGACGGCCTTGTTTCCACAACCAGTTTGCCACGCGATAGCCTTGCAGCGCGTGGTAACCTTTCAAATACAATAATGGCATTGAGTACATGGAAACAGCAGGGTCGCGGTTGACCGTCGCACAAATGTCACACGCAGCAAAATCCGTGATGGTAGGGTCTGCGGCAAATGCCTCTTCGACCACTTCACGAACGGCCATTGCTGGCATCGACGCCGTGTTTAATTTGTTGGCCAAAATGTAACTCAGTGCCGCACAC
>NZ_JAWPON010000642.1:0-573 GCF_033344315.1 Vibrio sp. 2132-1
TCGCAATCAAAATTGGTGGGGCGAAACGTGGCATATTGTTCACCTCCATTTTTGCAGGTTTAAGTTCTTCGACGGCGTTAACGCTGCAGTTTTCCCATCTTTCTCGGGAGCAAGCCAATATCAGCCCATTGCTTGCTAGTGGCATACTCTTGAGTTGCGGCACCATGTTTCCTCGGCTGTTGATTATTCTGTTTGTGATTAATCCTCAACTTGTCTCGTTACTATGGCCGATTGTGATGGCCATGATGGCGGCGCTGTATTTGCCTGCTTGGTGGATATGGCGGCGGAGTGAAGTGGAACAGATCGAACAATCGAACAAACAGAGCAACCCACTCGCACTACAATCGGCGCTGTTTTTTGGGATGATGCTGGCGGTGATTATGCTGCTGTCACATGCGCTAGCTGAGTGGTTCGGTAATGCAGGTGTCTTAATTTTATCGGCCCTTTCAGGGATTACGGATGTAGACGCAATTTCCTTGGCGCTTGGTCGTCAGAGCATCCAAATATTGAGCGTAACCACCGCCGCGCTGGGTATCTTAATTGCAGCATCGGTCAATACCATTGTTAAGATGA
>NZ_JAWPON010000643.1:0-573 GCF_033344315.1 Vibrio sp. 2132-1
TTGTAGCCATGCAGAGAGCAATTGCGGCCACGCCGCGACAGGCAAACCTTGTGCATCGCGAATACCAAAACCGTGTTTACCTTGCTCAAACAGATGCATTTCGGTCGCGATTTCGTGCTGGCGAAGTGCTTGCCAAAACACGAGGCTGTTTTCCGCACTCACGGCGGTATCGTCACTGGCATGTAAAAGAAAACAAGGCGGCATGTCTGACGTCACCTGTTTTTCTAGCGAAAATCGGAGAAGGTCAGATTCACGTTCCAAATTCGCCAGTAACTCGGCACGCGAGCCCATGTGCGCAATATCGGTGTTCATACTGATCACCGGGTACATCAAAGCGCAAAAATCGGGCTTGGCAGATACACGGTCCGCCTCATCTTGAAGAGGATAAATATCCAATGCGTGACTCGTCGCTAAGCTCGCTGCAACGTGTCCGCCAGCCGAGAAACCTAACACACCAATCGATGATAAATGAGACGCCAAAGGCAACTGACGCACCAAACGCATTGCTCGCTGCGCGTCCGCCAGTGGCGGCCAAGCTCCAAATTCATGCCCTTCATTTGGCATGCGATAGGT
>NZ_JAWPON010000644.1:0-573 GCF_033344315.1 Vibrio sp. 2132-1
AATTGCCATTATGATGGGGGGAATGCACGATATTCACGGTAAATTTGAAACCGTCTCTAAATCATCGTTGCCCCTTGTATCGTTATCTAACCAAACCAGTGTGGAACTGCTTTCTGCCGACAAGTCTTTTAAAGATTTTCTGACCACTGAGAATAAACAGCGCATGGAAGAAATGCGTCAGGAGTTTGCGAGATCTCAACAACGTTTTGAATCCACTTTGGCGCAGCTCGAATCAGCAAGCCAGATCTACCCTTCTCTTGCCGAACCTTTTTCTCAACTGAAGACGCTAGAGCAAAGCTACTTTACCGAAGCTCTCGAAGCAATGGACAACTATGAAGCAATGTTTTCAGCACAAGAAGAAGTGCAGAAGTCATCGCGCCGCTTTCAAAAACTCAACACTGAACTTTCTGTTGGCCTGAAAGAATACGTTGCAGACCAATCGAGTATTTCAGTGAAAGTTATGGCGAAAAGCTACTTCATCAAACTCAAAGATGCCGAAGTGATCACTTCCGATGCGCTGGCCAGCTCCAATCCTGAGTTTGTTACGCAAGCGGTAACGAAAAACCGTAAAGC
>NZ_JAWPON010000645.1:0-572 GCF_033344315.1 Vibrio sp. 2132-1
ACTTACGCGCCTTGGCAATCGCCGTATGCTGGAACATGTGATGCAAAAATACTGCGCATTGGATTGCGAAGAGGCGATGTCATTTGGTCTGATTCTGATTGATATTGACCATTTTGGTTTGTTTAACAATCACTATGGTCATCTTGAAGGGGACATTGCACTGATGCGCATTGGGAACATTCTTGAACACCATACCAAAGATGAAGACGAGGTCTTTTGTCGTATTGGGGGTGAAGAGTTTGTGTTATTGATGATCGGCTCGAACCAAGAAGAGGTTCGGTTGAGAGCGGAATGCATTCGTCAATGCATTGAAGATGAAGGCATCAAGCATCAACATAACCCTGAAGGTGAATTGCTGACGGTTTCGGTGGGGTACTCCTGCTACAAAACCAAAGGCAAAGACTTCAATTTCGACCACTTGTATCAGTTGTCTGACAAGGCGCTCTATCAGGCGAAAAGCAGTGGGAGAAATTGCGTGAAGCGATATGAGTTAAAAGACCCTCAAAAAGATCAAATTGTAGCGTGAGTTTGTTTTTACGTACTTCCTGAACATCAGAAACCAAAAATGGCAG
>NZ_JAWPON010000646.1:0-572 GCF_033344315.1 Vibrio sp. 2132-1
TGCCAATGCTTTAAGCACACCTACCTGATAAGCACCCAATGCGCCACCACCAGATAGAACTAGACCAACTTTCATGCGCCCTCCTGCCCAAAAACTTCTTCAGTTAAATAGTTGCCTAACTTGGTGGCCGAAATGATCCTTGGCATATACAAGGGGGCTTTCTCCCACTCCTGTGTAACAAAATACGTTGCAGGGTGTTTGTGTTCTAGGCACCAATCACCTAGAAACTCGACAGCTTCTTGCGTTTTTTTTGCGCTATGTTCGATCCATGTTTGAGAATCAATGCGCTCTTTGACCGTTGATCCACTATCGGCCGCCAATTGCTCAATCACCTTGTTTCTCAACAGTTCAAGGTAGTTGCTGCGTTCTTTGTCGTTAGCACTTCGAATGAAGTCACCAAAGCTTCCCCAGCGAAGTTCTTCGAGAGCAATGTAGCATCGAGTCGCAATAGGGAAGTCATGCCAATAACCTGTTCTCCACCGTGAGAATACCAAGTCCAATTGAGTGTTCGCTTTAACCTCCAGTTTTAGGTTAGCGATATCATTCTCAAGGACAGCCAGCCTATCAGAAGT
>NZ_JAWPON010000647.1:0-572 GCF_033344315.1 Vibrio sp. 2132-1
AGACGTGCAAATATTGAGTATTGTTGCTTAAAACGTCAACTGTTTTTGCGGATAAAAAAAACGCTCTCGTGAGAGAGCGTTGGAACATCACAAGACGTGAAGTAAGTGCAAGATGATTATTTGATTTGTTGCTTTAGGAACTCACCAAGCTCGGAGTGGTGCATGATTTTTGAAACTGGAAGAATGGTTTCTGCAGGCCCCCAAGCGAATACGTTCACTGGTGTATGAGTGTGCGTGCCTGTTCCCCATACCGTGTTTTGTTTGGTCGCTTGTTCGCGAGCGAGCAAGTTACCGCGGTCGTTGTATGGGAAGAACGCATCAAAGTCGTTAATTGTTGGTACCGTTTCTACTTCTAGGTACGAGTGGCCAGCAACTCGGTATGGGTTTGGTTTGCTTGCTAGTACATGAGCGGCTTGCTCAGGTGTGATAGAAAAATCGCTGTTGGCATTCACCACTTCAGCTAGCTTTTCTGGTGTTTGCTGTGCTTTATCTAGCGCTTCAAACTCGCTGATCATGCCGTAGTAGCTTTTCTTCTGGTTGTATAAACCATCTAGGATTTCAAACTTTCCGAA
>NZ_JAWPON010000064.1:0-1329 GCF_033344315.1 Vibrio sp. 2132-1
CTGAGGGATCCCCTCATAATTTCCCCAAAGCACAACCATGTTTGAATAGATTTTGAGCAAGCAGGGTTGCAGCCGCGAGCAAGTCTTCCCTCGTTATTGTGTAGCCAGAATGCCGCAAAACTTCCATCCCTAAGCGCACTGTTGAGAGTACATTTCGATTTTTGACAGTGTTAGCTTGGAAGTGCTTATCCCAACCTTGTTTCTGACCATGAACTCCAGCAAGCCAAAATGTCAGTTGAAGCATTAGGGCGATTAGCAGCATGATATCAAAGCGCTCTGAGCTGCTAGTTCGGCTATGACGGAGGCCTAAACCGTAGGCTGGGCTTTTCAAGTCTCGGAAGGTTTCTTCAATTTGCATACGCTTCGAGTAGAGCCTAACAAGTTGCTTTGGTGTTCGGATTTCAACGGGCAAGTTAGTCGCTAAAACCCATGGTTCTTTTGTCGAAGCGGAGTAGATTTTAGGTGACGGATGATGACAATTAGTCCGTGTCGAACGCTGATTTTTTCGGCCTTTAGGACGTGATTTATACAGTGCAATTTGACATGAAATTGGGTTGCTCTTAGTCAACCTCTTATAGCCTAAAGTCTTTGAGCGACTTGAGGATATGCTATGTAAGTTGCTGATAGGTTGCCAGTTTTCCGCACCTAAATCTGCATATTGCACTTTCCCTCTGACTCGACTTAACCAGTACCAACCTAGCTTTTCAACGGATTTATACCATGGCACTTTAAAGCCAGCATCACTGACAATGAGCGGTGTAGTGTTACTCGGTAGAATGCTTGCAAGGTCGGCTAGAAATTGGTCATGAGCCTTCTTTGAACATTGCTCTGAAAGCGGAAAGGCTTTCTCATAAAGAGTAATAGAACGACCATGTAGTGCCACCGAAGCCCGCAATACCATAAGCCGTTTTTGCTCACGAATATCAGACCAGTCAACAAGAACAATGGGCATCGAATTACCTGAACAGATAAAGCTGGCATGCCAACGGTATACAGCGAGTCGCTCTTTGTGCAAGTGACGATTACCTAACAATCTGTCGATTCGTTTGATGTTATGTTTTGTTCTGGCTTTCGTTGGCAGGTTACGACCAAGTTCGGTAAGAGTGAGCGTTTTACATTCAAGTAATGCGTGGCAAGCCAGCGTTAAACTGTTGAGTCGTTTTAAGTGCAATTCAGGGCAGAATTGGTAAAGAGAGTCGTGTAAAATATCGAGTTCGCACATCTTGTTGTCTGGTTATTGATTTTTCTCAGAACCATTTGATCACATGACAAGATGTGCATCTACCTTAAATTTATGATTTTTATCAAAATCATTAGGGGATTCCTCAG
>NZ_JAWPON010000648.1:0-572 GCF_033344315.1 Vibrio sp. 2132-1
TAACCACTTACCAAGTGCTTTGATGCCATAACGCTCTGTTGCATGGTGACCCGCAGCAAAATAGTGGATGTCCATCTCACGAGCGGTGTAAGTTGTTCGCTCCGAAACTTCGCCAGAAATGAATGCATCTAATCCATGCTGAACCGCAAGTTCAATGAAATCTTGTCCGCCGCCAGTACACCAACCAACGGTTTCGATCATTTTATCCGCATTATCTGGAGCGATATGTAGAGGCTCTCGATTAAGGACTTGGTTGATCTTGCTCGCAAATTGAGAACCAGTCATCGGTTTTTTCAAGCGTCCAAATAGGGCGACAGACTGCGGATGACCTTCTAACCCACCGTCGATTTCAATATCAAGAAGACGAGCAAGCTCTGCGTTGTTACCAAGTTCAGGATGAATGTCGAGCGGTAGATGGTAGCCGTACAGATTAATGTCACTTTTAATTAGGCTACGAATGCGCTTACCTTTCATACCGCGAATGGGTTCTGGCTCCCCTTTCCAAAAATAACCATGGTGGACCAATAACGCATCGGCTCTGAGTTCAATCGCTTTATCAATTAATGCTTGAG
>NZ_JAWPON010000649.1:0-572 GCF_033344315.1 Vibrio sp. 2132-1
AGCCTATAAGTGCGTTGGCGCGGCTGCAGTTGACTGCTTTGAATAGACAGCATTTCGGTGGTTTTACCTATCTGTTGGAACTTAAGCGTATTGGCTTCAAAACTGGCTGCCCAAGACGGCTCGTTGCCAAATACACGCGTTGGTTTTTGCGGTTGGCTGCAACGATTTGGGTTTTCGGTAGTGAGGAAGTTCACTTGCTCAACCACAAAGTTGGCATCGAAATCCGCCGAGAAACCATCAATGCCCAGAGGGTTAAGATGACCGATGACTTCGCCATACATGGTTTGGTACGGTTCGCTACCGAGCTTAATGGCGCGTTGAATCTGTTGTGGTGACAGTTGCAACCAATATTGTTTGTCGCTGCCGCAAGGCATGATGTACTGGCTTTCATGGCCGATGATTACTTTGCCGCGCAACATAAAAGTTTGAGGTTGAATAGTTTCAGGCTTATCTAATGATGCTGGTGGAGAGGTTGGTGTTTCCGCGCCAGATTGTGGCGGTTGCGAACTACATGCTTGCAGAACCAGCAGAGTGGCGAGTGCCACTGGGTTTTTCAAAGCCTTCATGTTATA
>NZ_JAWPON010000650.1:0-571 GCF_033344315.1 Vibrio sp. 2132-1
TTGGTTAAACAAAATGGTTTATAGTCAAAGGGATGCTCCGGCATCCCTTTTTTATTTGTCCCTCAGGGAGTGAATTATGGAACATAAACAGATTGTTATCACTGAGTTTGGCGACGCCAATGTTCTGGCGATTCAAAGCGCTGAAACTCCGATCCCTAAGTCTGGCGAAGTGTTGGTCAAGGTGCATTATGCTGGCGTGAATCCTATCGATGTCAAAACACGAGCGGGACTTGGCTGGGCTGCTTCCCAGAATAAAGACAAACTGCCTTGGGTGCCAGGTTACGATATTTCTGGGAAAGTCGCCTCTTGTGGTACTAAGACTTCTCGCTTTGCTGTGGGAGATGAAGTGGCCGGTTTTATTGGTTTTCCTCTCCAAGGTGGTGGTTATAGCCAATATGTTTGTGTTCCGGAGTCGGAGCTAAGTCACGTGCCAAGTTCGGTCACGCTAGAAGCGGCGGCGGTTTTACCATTGGCAGGGCAAACCGCTGCTCAAGCATTAAGCAAAGCGAATGTCAGCGAATGCGATAGAGTATTAATTCTCGCAGGAGCGGGTGGCGTAGGGCACTTAGCG
>NZ_JAWPON010000651.1:0-571 GCF_033344315.1 Vibrio sp. 2132-1
TATTTAACGGAGCGTGTTTTCTTGAATGCGATGGTGGCACGGCTTACGCCACTTGCTGCTTTTTTTCTGCCACACGCTTTTTCTTGCGATATTTAGGATGGGTAATCGGAATCGCGGAGAGCAGTTTCTTGGTGTAATCGTTTTGTGGGTTCGCGTAAATTTCTTTCGCATTCCCCGCTTCCACCACTTTACCAAAGTACATCACCGCGACTTTATCGGAGACATGCTTAACCACCGACAAATCGTGAGAGATGAAGATAATGGCAAGGTTCATTTCTTGTTGAAGTTGCAGCAGCAAGTTGAGAATTTGCGCCTGAACCGATACATCCAGTGCAGATACTGATTCATCACAAATCAACAGTTTTGGCTTCAGTGCTATCGCACGAGCAATACCAATACGCTGACGCTGGCCACCAGAGAATTCGTGCGGATAACGGTTCACAGCCGTTTCAGGCAAGCCAACTTTCACCAACAGCTCTTTCACCCATTGTTTACGCTCTGCAGGAGTGCCTATTTTATGGATGATATACGGCTCCTCCAAAATCATACCAATGGTGTGACGCTGGTTAAG
>NZ_JAWPON010000652.1:0-571 GCF_033344315.1 Vibrio sp. 2132-1
CGGGCCAATGCCTACTTCAACTGTCACCGGTGCGCTCTTTAGCGCTACTTTTGCTTCACGCGCAACGTGCAAAATCGCGTTAGAGAAACAAGCCGAGTAACCCGCAGCAAACAGTTGTTCTGGGTTCGTTGCTGCGCCTGTACCACCCATCTCTTTTGGGTAAGCAAGTTCAAGATCCAGCAGACCATCGTTGGTTTTTACTTGACCATTACGGCCAGCCAGAGCAGTAGCTTGAGTTTTGTATAATGTTGTCATGCGAATATCCCCTTCAATTTAAGTTGTGTACAATTTAATTGCTTACAACCTTACATCGAAACAGCGATAGTTTGCAACTATATTGTGCACAATTTATTTTTATCGCCTTTATCGAGATTAAGCCCATGAGCCAGTGTTACTCCCCAAGTACATTGAATGCAGAAGAAAAATTGTTACTAGAGAATCAAGTCTGCTTTCCGCTATACAGCGCTGCTAACGCTGTGATTCGCGCGTACCGACCGTTGTTGGACGCACTTGATCTCACCTACTCGCAGTACTTGGTAATGATGGTATTGTGGGAAAAAGATGGCACGAG
>NZ_JAWPON010000653.1:0-570 GCF_033344315.1 Vibrio sp. 2132-1
GGTTGTATCTTTGCAGGTGCCGTACACGATTACTTCTCAGGCATGCTTTCAGTGCGTAACGGCGGTGCATCAGTGCCAACGATTACTGGTCGCTACCTAGGTAATGGCGCAAAACACTTTATGAATATCTTTGCCATTGTCCTGTTGCTTCTTGTTGGTGTGGTATTCGTATCAGCGCCAGCGGGCATGATCACAAACCTAATCAATGATCAAACCAGCCTAAACGTAAGCATGACAACAATGGTTGTGGTTATTTTTGCTTACTACATCATCGCGACAATCGTTCCAGTAGATAAGATCATCGGTCGTTTCTACCCTCTATTTGGCGCACTACTTATCTTCATGTCGGTTGGTCTAATGACTGCGGTTGCTCTATCTAGCGAGCACACAGTGATGGGTGATTTCCAAGTAACAGACATGTTCTCTAACCTAAACCCAAATGATATGCCTTTATGGCCTGCGCTGTTCATCACTATCGCTTGTGGTGCAATCTCTGGCTTCCACGCAACTCAGTCGCCACTAATGGCGCGTTGTATGGAAAACGAGAAAAACGGTCGCTTCGTATTCTAC
>NZ_JAWPON010000654.1:0-570 GCF_033344315.1 Vibrio sp. 2132-1
TTTATCCGCAAGATCTGACCCTACTCGCTCTGCTCTTTGTGATCGCCGCGTTTGGCCTGTTCTTCATTACCACCTTTTTAGGCCGAGTCTGGTGTGGCTATCTCTGCCCACAAACCGTCTGGACCTTCATGTACATCTGGTTTGAAGAAAAACTCGAAGGCAGCGCGAATAAACGTCGCAAACAAGACGCCAATAAACTCACCGCCAACTTAGCCATGCGTAAAACACTCAAGCACACCGCTTGGTTTGCTATCGCGCTCGCCACAGGCTTCACCTTTGTTGGTTACTTTGTACCGATGAAACAGCTGGTGATTGATTTCTTCACCTTCAACGCGAACTTCTGGCCAGTATTCTGGGTCATGTTCTTTGCCATCTGTACTTACGGCAACGCAGGTTGGATGCGCTCAATCATGTGTATTCACATGTGTCCTTACGCGCGTTTTCAATCAGCGATGTTCGACAAAGACACGTTCATCGTCGGTTACGATACCAAACGTGGTGAAAAGCGCGGTCCGCGTTCACGTAAAGCCGATCCAAAACAACTGGGCTTAGGTGACTGTATTGACTGTG
>NZ_JAWPON010000655.1:0-570 GCF_033344315.1 Vibrio sp. 2132-1
GGCGCAGAGTAATAGTGCAGGGAGATGCGATTGAATTTTCATGTTGAGCTCTTGTTATTTGAATGGCTTGCATAAAAATTATACATGTTTTTGGCGAATGAATAATCGGGATTGGCGTTTGTCACTCTGCGCCAATTCGTTTTATAGTTCGCCTAAAGGAGATCACTATGCCTAATCCACTGTTGTTACAACCCCGAATCCAATAGGCGTTGTTGACTGAGAACGCAGCAACAGCGCCACGAGAAATCGTTCCGTGGCAAAATTTTACTCTCTATTGAAGAGGCAAATGCCATGACTAAACATTGGTCTAAAGTTCAGTATCTGCACCAAGTGGTGCAAAACGCCAACATCCATATTAAAGGTACTCACAGTTATTACAGCGATTGCTGGGATAATGGTTTTGAGCAATCCGTCGTTCGTTATCTGCTGGGGGATGAAATCAGCAAGCAGTGGCAACCCAGTTGGGAAGTCGACCAACTCTATATTGGTGACTACGTTTGTATCGCCGCCGAAGCGGTGATTTTAATGGGTGGTAACCACAATCATCGAACCGATTGGTTCTGCTTGTAT
>NZ_JAWPON010000656.1:0-570 GCF_033344315.1 Vibrio sp. 2132-1
AAATCCGCACGTTCAAATTTCTGATGAAAAAAATGCGATAGATCGAACCTTACGGTTAGAAATTAGCGCAACTTGTTTGATTGATAATGACATCCACGAGTTGAAATTCAATTCGGAAGTCGAGCCAGTGAACTTAGGAATGAAGTTGAGTCGAGCGAAATGAGTGAAGAGTTTCTAAAATACTACAATCGTGAATTGGCCTATCTGCGACACAAAGGACAAGAGTTTGGCGAGCAATATCCTAAAATTGCGGCTAGGTTACGTATCAGCGAAGAACAAGTTGAAGACCCACATGTTGAACGTCTGTTGGAAGGTTGTGCTTTTTTAACCGCTCGGATAAGACAAAGTCTGGATAACAGTTACCCACAGTTTACGGAATCACTGATGGGACAGTTATATCCGGACTTTCATGCGCCAATTCCTTCGATGTCAGTGATCAAATTGAACTGTTCAGAGTCAACCACTAGTTCATTTGCTATTCCTGTGGGTGAAAGAGTCGAAGTTAGTGCCCCTGGATATCAAGATTGCCAGTTTCGAACCGGTTACCCGACAACAATGTATCCACTCGAT
>NZ_JAWPON010000657.1:0-569 GCF_033344315.1 Vibrio sp. 2132-1
CCGTTACCCAGAGATTGGTGGCCTACTTACCTTTGGTATTCCTTCTTTCAAATTGGAAAAAGGAGTCATGGAAAATCGTCGTCGGGTATTTACCGAAATGGGCGTTGAGTTCCGCATGAATGTGGAAGTCGGCCAAGATGTGCAGATGCAAGAACTGCTTGATGAATACGATGCGGTTTTCTTAGGTGTGGGCACATACAAATACATGCGCGCGGGTTTGGAAAATGAAGACGCGCCGGGCGTTTATGACGCCCTACCATTTTTGATTTCCAATACCTATAAGGTTATGGAGCTAGAACATAACCAACCGTTTATCGATATGGCTGGCAAAAAAGTCGTAGTGCTTGGTGGTGGTGATACCGCGATGGACTGCGTGCGAACTTCGATCCGTCAAGGCGCATCTAACGTGATTTGTGCCTACCGTCGTGATGAAGAAAACATGCCTGGCTCCCGTCGAGAAGTGAAAAATGCCAAAGAAGAGGGCGTGAAGTTCATGTTTAACCTTCAGCCTTTAGGTATTGAGGTCGATGCGTATGGCAAAGTTTCAGGCGTGAAAGTGGTCAAAACTG
>NZ_JAWPON010000065.1:0-1327 GCF_033344315.1 Vibrio sp. 2132-1
CAAACAGATCATTGATGACACTACTGAACTGCGCGTATCGCGGTGCAAAACTGTAACCGCATAGATCCAGTAAGGCGAAGTTAACATGATTGACACCGTGTGTATCTGTCGAGAGTACGTCAGGTTTGATTTCACTGCTGTTGGATTGTAACAGGTCATAAATATAGTGTGATTCGTGCTCGTTGGAACCGATGATCCGAGCATTGAGGGCGCTGTGGTTGGCCACCAGTGTCATGGCCGTGATCCCTTTGTTGGTGCCGAAATACTTAGAGGAGTACCGGGTTTTAAAGGTTTCCAGATGGGTTTCGAATTTCTGACCATCCGCACTGGCATGCAGCTGGTCCTCCTGAATATGGTAGTGGCGGAAGATGGGTAGCGCTGCAACCGCATTATTGATCACGTCGCTGGCGTCATGCAGCGTTTCAGGCCGGATATAGTTGGCCTGCACCGTACTCAGGTGTTCATAGCTTCGATCGGAGATCTGCGCCATGCCATACACACCACGGTGAGTGGCGTTGGCAATCAGAATGGCCAGTAAATCATCCTGATGAGTGAACCCTTGTTTTTGTATCGGAAGTACATGAGTCAGACATTTCATGAACCCGGTTTCGCGCTCTACATACCGCAGTACATCCGCGATACCGACCGGTTGCATTCGCTTAAAAAAGGGATTGTTGACCAGAGATGTAGCGCTTTTGGTCGGCAGACGCCAGCGGGTACCGGTACGATTTTTCATGATCACATTTCGATTGTCTCCCTCATCAATATGGAGAGCAACGTCTTTGAGTGCACTTTCCAGCCGGTGTTGTTTCTCCTGTAACAATAACTCTGCGGGCTGTTTTAGTCTGTCCAGTGTTGATGAGGCCAGCAAGGTATCCTGCGATGTCTGGGGGATCAGGTCGTCTTCCAGTGCGCGGTATTTGGTAACATTTGGCAAATAAATGCGTCCATTCAGTCGTGAGGTTAACTGCCGGTAGAGCAGCCATTCGTAACGTTGCGGGTTAACGTTATCCTGTTTAACCAACCATGGGAGGTGCTTTTTCGGGATGAGCGACGTATCCATCGTCTTCAGTGGTCCACCGAATGCGATTTCCGTCTGCATCTGTTGAAGTTGGGCGACGACGGCTTCTGAGCCTTTACCGGCCTCACATTCAAGGCACAAGAACACCTGCCTTAACAGTTGCTCCAGGAGATTGCATTGTTCATCGTAATGTTGCCACTGGTACTCTTCCACGGTCCGTTTCTGTTTTTTCAGGTAAAGGCAGAGGGTCTGGATATCCCTGTCATTCATGACCTTCAATGCCTGTTGTCTGACTACTGAGAAGGG
>NZ_JAWPON010000658.1:0-569 GCF_033344315.1 Vibrio sp. 2132-1
ATCGATGATTTTCTTAATGTGAATTTAGCCGCGACCAACCCGAATGCGGCGAGCATTGCGTTCCAAGTGGCAAAGTTAGGTTCTGATACATTATTGGACTTAGAGCTGTCTGCATTGCAGCAAGAATCAAAAGCAGAAATCATCTCGAGTCCACGATTGATCACGACCAATAAGAAGCCCGCGTACATTGAACAAGGTACCGAAATTCCTTATCTAGAATCTTCATCGAGTGGTGCAACGTCAGTGACCTTTAAAAAAGCGGTGTTGAGCTTGAAGGTGACACCGCAGATCACACCTGACAATCGTTTAGTGTTGGATCTGAGTGTGACCCAAGACCGACCTGGTAAGGTAGTGAAAACGGGCACAGGAGAGGCAATGGCAATTGATACGCAGCGGATTGGCACCCAATTTCTGGTGAATAATGGTGAGACGGTTGTGCTCGGTGGTATTTTCCAGCACAGCATTACTAACTCAGTGGATAAAGTGCCATTGTTGGGCGATCTTCCGCTATTAGGCGCACTTTTCCGCCGAAGTTACGAAAACGTTGGCAAAAGTGAGTTGCTAATTTT
>NZ_JAWPON010000659.1:0-568 GCF_033344315.1 Vibrio sp. 2132-1
AAATTTGGACAAAGATAACTCAGCCACAATACCAATGTGCGCTGCTGAGCCAAATGCAAAAAGACATGGGCGGACAAAACCCGGCGGCAGCGGTGAGCATGGGCTCTGGCATGCTGAATGGGTTGAAAGGGTTGAGCATGCAACTGTTCGATCTGAACATCAATCCTGATGCACAGTTTGGCGAAGTGTTTAGCCAAATGGATGGCATGTTTACTCTGTCTGCGAAAGATCCAAACATGTTGATTCAAACTGCGCAAATGCTAGTTCCTGAATTGGCGCAGCTTCAACTGCAACCAGACAACCAACCTGTGAACGTAAGTGACTTGTTAGAGATGCACACGGGCATGAAGATGGACGTGTTTGCACGCTTAAATGGCAGCCACCTAACGCTATACAGCGGTGAGTACGCGGCAGAAGCAAGCAAGGACGTGATGGCTCAAGAGTTGAAGCCAAACGGTTTGTTGAGCTTTAGCATGGACTCAGAGCGTATTCTGGAAGTGTTAGAAAAAGCATCAATGGCGACAGGCCAGCCTCTTCCTGAAGACGTGCTAGTGAGCTTCCAAAACGA
>NZ_JAWPON010000660.1:0-568 GCF_033344315.1 Vibrio sp. 2132-1
GCGTTGTACCAGCATACACTTGGTGGTTGAGCTGGTGACCAAACGTGTAGGCGACACTTCCGAGCGGCGCTGCGATGACGGTTGTGTCGCTTTCAGCGCTTTGGTTTAACGAGTCGATGGTTTTGCTGTTGTCGGTATTAAAGTTCGATTCCGATGAAATCACACCAGCATTGATTGAGATTTCGCCGCTGAACCCTGCAGTTTCAGCGAGTTGAGCCTGAGCAGAACTGACGACAAAGGCCAAAGGCAAAAGGGTTAGCCTTGGTTTCATTCGTTATCTCCTTGTTGTCGAATGAATATTGTGATTTTGATATGAGTTTGGTTTTACATAAAACAAATCTGACCATTCTCACAAATGTTCCAATGTGGCAACGGAGCAGTATAATTACACGCTGTTTTATTACTCACACCTTATCACTGTTGTTTGGTTATCATGTTGGCATATTTGTTATTTTTTTTTAACGCTTCTTTTGTGATCCTCAATTCTGCGATTTGTTCACTCGTAATTTGTGTCATCGCTATTTTTAAGATCCTACTTCCGACCGCGCAGTTAAAAGCTAAAGGGACG
>NZ_JAWPON010000661.1:0-568 GCF_033344315.1 Vibrio sp. 2132-1
TGGAATTTAAAGCTGATTATTCCAATACTGGAATCTAGTTCTGTCACTAGGCTAACCCATCTTTGGAATTTGTCAAATTTCCCTCTATCTATCTGGAATCTTGATGCTCTTATTCTTTCACAGCCTCTTTACATATGAATCTATATTTAAAGATTCCAGATATATTGGATATGGCATCAAAGATTCCAAATGCCTCTTTACCACCGTCTCTCGATGCTGGAGGGCAAGCGGTTCTCGATGCGAGGGTAAGGTCTGTTTATCTGAGCCTATCCGTGCAGCGTTCCCATAGGTTCCCTTACTCAACGATCAAAAAGCCACCGAAAAGCAACCTATATGCCCCTTTTGGGCAATTACACAGGCCATCTGTCCCCGCTTTTAGCCTTATTCTCTATCCAACACGCGGCAAGCAATCGAAAAGCAATCTAAAAGCAATCTTTGGAGGATTTCATGAGTCAATTTGTTCTGGGTTTGGATATTGGTTACTCCAACCTGAAAATGGCAATGGGGTATAAAGGTGAGGAAGCTCGCACAGTCGTCATGCCGGTGGGGGCAGGTCCATTGGAACTGA
>NZ_JAWPON010000662.1:0-568 GCF_033344315.1 Vibrio sp. 2132-1
CAGTTTGGTAACTTGCCGCGCCTTGCCAACTTGGGTCAGTGAACAGGTTTTTGGCTTGTTCATATTCTCCCTGTTTATAGAGATTAGCCGCTTTCTGATCGGCATTTAAGAATGGGTTGGCTTGTGCGTCTGGTGTCCAAGTTATTGGAAGCAGCGCAGCGATAAATACCCAAATTACACCACGGCGGAACAGGAAAACGGTAGGCAGTAGCAGTAGAGGCAATAGCCAAAATCCACCATTCAAACGAGAATCGGTTTTGACCTCTTGATTCTGTTTTGCTGCCAAGTTGTTCCCAGTATTATTCGTGTACGCTGCGATGCTATCCACGTCTCGGTTGTTGTGCTGAATAGGAACAAACATACCGCCCGTCTTGTTGGCTAGCGTTTGTAGGTTTTTCAGGTGTGTTTTGGCAACAACGGTCGAGCCTTGCGTGGTCTTAAGAAGCGAGCCGTCGGGTAGGGTAATCGGTGCGCCGTTTGCCGTGCCGATTGCAAGAACCGAGACTCGTATGTTTTTACCTTTAACTAAATTCAGAGAGCGTGCCAATTCTGAATCATCAAGATCATC
>NZ_JAWPON010000663.1:0-568 GCF_033344315.1 Vibrio sp. 2132-1
CGATTGATGAAGATTCTCGTCTACGAGAAGCCTCTTCTTTTGATGCGCTTCGTTTGGTACAGCACAGTTTTGATCTTTCTTCGCAAGACAAACATGCCCTTTTCCTTGGTGGCCTATTTGCGTATGACTTGGTGGCGAACTTCGAACCATTAGGAGACGCGGTAGCAACAAACCAGTGTCCGGATTACGTCTTCTATGTTGCGGAAACATTACTGGTTGTAGATCACCAAACAGAATCCTGCCAACTGCAAGCAACATTGTTCGTTGACGGCTCGCAAAAAGCAGCGCTAGAAAGTCGAATCGAAGATATCCGAGCTCAATGCACATCGCCAAAGCGCCTTCCAGACGCAACGCAAGTGGCCAATATCACAGCTCAACCAAGCGTTTCGGATCCAGACTTCTGTCAAATCGTCCGTGATCTAAAAGAATTCGTGGTAAAAGGCGATATTTTCCAAGTGGTTCCTTCTCGTCGATTCACATTGCCTTGCCCTTCTCCGTTGGCAGCTTACAAAGAGCTAAAGCAAAGCAACCCAAGCCCTTACATGTTCTACATGCAAGACGAGCTGTT
>NZ_JAWPON010000664.1:0-568 GCF_033344315.1 Vibrio sp. 2132-1
TGACGCCACAATTCTACTGGTTGTTGCTGGCTTACGGCATCATCCAAGCGCTAGATGGTAATGTGCTTGTGCCAGTTCTATTTTCAGAAGCGGTTAACCTTCACCCGGTTGCGATTATTATTGCGGTACTGGTGTTTGGCGGTTGGTGGGGATTCAAGGGAGTCGTCTTTGCGATCCCATTAGCGACGTGAGTGAAAGCCGTTTGGAATGCGCTACCAAGCACCGAAGAGAGCGAACCCGTCCAAGAGTAACGCGTTCGACATTGAGCAAAGCTCAGTGATTATTCGATTGAATAAAAAGCCCAGCAATCAATGCTGGGCTTTTTCGATTCTTAGAACGTTAACTCTTAACGTATGACTCTAAACGAGCTCGCATTAGGCGTTTTCGTTTAGGTAGTTCAGAACCACTTCGTGGTGATCTTTCGTTTTGAATTTGTTGAATACGTACTCAATCACGCCTTCTTCATTGATTAAGAAGCTGATGCGGTGAAGGCCATCGTAAACTTTGCCCATAAATTTCTTTTCGCCCCACACACCGAATTGTTCAGCAACAGCGTGGTCTTCGTCAG
>NZ_JAWPON010000665.1:0-566 GCF_033344315.1 Vibrio sp. 2132-1
TGTTTGTTAAAGCGCTCTTCTTGTTGCATCAGCTGAATCACGCTCATCCCTTGGATTGATTCGCTTAAGTTGGCGTTAATGTCCGTGAGCAAGTCACGCATTCTGCGATAACTCTCGGTACTGAGTTGTTTAAACAGATACATAAAGCCAATTACGATCGGTAACAGGACGAGAACAACCAGCGTCAACTTCCAACTCATGAAGAACATGACACCCAACATTACCACGATCATCACAACGTTCTTAACCACGGTCGCGATTAACAACTCGTAAAACTGCTGAAGTGATTCTGTATCATTCGTGATTCGAGAAACAAGCTTACCAGCAGGCGTGTAGTCAAACGCAGAAAGTGGCTGTTTGATCACTCCCGAAAACACTTGCTTGCGAATGGTTTTGATCGTGTTCGTTGCCACCATGCTAAATTGCAACGATTGAAGATATTGGAACGTTGCTGAAATGACTTGAAGTGACACGTAGCCCAACGCTAAAGCAATCAATACGTTACGAGAGTAGTCGCCTTTGGCAATGTGTTCATCAATAAAATACTGGATCAACCAAGGGCCACT
>NZ_JAWPON010000666.1:0-566 GCF_033344315.1 Vibrio sp. 2132-1
GCACTGCGTCGCGGATTAGAAAATCCGGTTGATGTGCGTGAGCGTATTCGCCATAACCAACAGATGGCTTCCGCATTGCTGCGCAAAGAAGGGTTTTCTGCGCGCCAAATCGAAGTGTTGTGGCAACGATTCAAAGCCGACTATTTCTTGCGCCATACTCACACTCAAATCGCTTGGCATTGTGCGCATTTGCTGCGTATGGATGATCCAAACAAGCCGCTGGTACTTATCAGCAAAAAGGCTACGCGCGGTGGAACAGAAGTGTTCGTTTACACCAAAGATCAACCAGCGTTGTTTGCTACCGTGGTGGCGGAGCTCGACCGTCGTAACTTTAACGTTCATGACGCCCAAATCATGACCAGCAAAGACGGCCACGTGATTGATACCTTCATGGTGCTCGATCAACATGGAGAAGCCATTGACGAATCTCGACATGCTGCCGTGATTAAACACCTCACTCACGTACTGGAAGCGGGTCGTCCGACGAAGATTAAAACGCGCCGCACCCCAAATAAACTTCAACACTTCAATGTGAAAACCAAAGTCGATTTCTTACCAACAAAAGG
>NZ_JAWPON010000667.1:0-566 GCF_033344315.1 Vibrio sp. 2132-1
CTAACGCACTTGTCGTGGTACAGGACATAAAAAAGGAGCCCAAAGGCTCCTTTTTCGATAGGTCTCTCGATGTTCAGTGAAGGATTATGCGCCGATAAAGGTGCTAATAACACCAATCAAACCACCGAATACGCCACCCCAAACTACTAGCCAGCCAAGGTGTTCTTTAATCATTTTTTGCACCATTTCTTTAACCAATGTCGGCGTTAACTCGCTAAGGCGTTGGTCGATGATGCCTTCGATGTTCTGCTTAATCTCATCCATCATGGCTGGTGATTCAAACTGCTCTTTCAAAGCTTCTTTAATACTGTCGCTCTTGCTCAGTTCGATGATGGACGCTTGCATCTTTTCGACGAAAGGTTGTCGCATCGGCTGTAGAGCTTCCGCGCCACCAAACATCGCTAGCATGCCGCCAAACTGGGAGCCCTCAATGACTTCTACTAGTGAGTCAAAGGCCGGGTTTAGATCCACTTTCTCAATCATAGGTTGAAGATCGATGTTCACACCACCCGCCATTTCTTTATTCAAGAATCGGTCGATGTTCGCTTCGGTAAAGAACTGTTCCA
>NZ_JAWPON010000066.1:0-1314 GCF_033344315.1 Vibrio sp. 2132-1
TCATCTTCCCCGTACTGATAATTTGCAGCGCTTTCTTCGCGGCAGACTTTTCTACAGCAACGTAAGAACGCACAGGGAACAAATGAATCTTGCCCACTTGCGCACCTGGGATGCCATTTTTGCCAGTCAAACAACCAAGAATATCGCCAGGACGAACTTTTTGCTTCTTGCCGCCATCAATGTTGATGGTCACCATCTTCGCTTGGTATGGCTGCTGATTTGATTTCGCTGGCAAGGTCGCGGGTACCACATCCATCTCTAAGTACTCTTCGATACGAGCAACACGTAGACCGTCTTTTTCACCAAAGAAGCTGAACGCCAAACCTTTACTGCCTGCTCGGCCAGTACGGCCAATACGGTGCACGTGCACTTCTGGGTCACGAGACAGCTCAAAGTTGAACACAGCATCAAGATTGTCCACATCCAAACCTCGTGCCGCCACGTCCGTTGCCACAAGAATAGAAACGCTCTTGTTCGCAAATTGCACCAGTGCTTGATCACGTTCACGCTGTTCAAGATCACCGTGAATATCGATCACGCTAAAGCCGCGATGGTGTAATTCATCCGCGACATTTTGCACTTCTTTCTTCGTATTACAGAACACCACCGCCGACTCTGGTTGGTAAGTCAAAAGAAGATTGGCTAGCGCCTCATCACGCGCTTCAGTTCCTTCTACTTTGTAGAAGTATTGAGCAATGCTGGAAGTATCGTGAGTCGATTCAACCTTGATCATCTCTGGCGATTTCATAATACGCTGAGCGATTTTCTCGATCTTCTCTGGGAATGTGGCGCTAAAAAGCAATGTCTGACGCTGTTTAGGCGCCGCATTAATAATTGCATCTAAAGCATCTTGGAAGCCCATTTCTAGCATACGATCGGCTTCATCCAGCACCAATGTATTCAACTCTTCCAATTTAATACGGCCTTTCTCAAGGTGATCCAGGATACGCCCCGGAGTACCAACAAGGATATGTGCACCATGCTCTAACGAACCAATTTGCGGTCCCATCGGCATACCGCCGCACAACGTAAGTACTTTAATGTTATGGATACCACGCCCTAGCGTTCGAATTTCTTTAGCAACTTGATCCGCCAGTTCGCGAGTCGGACACAGCACCAAAGCCTGCACGCGAAATCGTTTTACGTTTAGATTTGATAGCACGCCAAGACCAAACGCCGCTGTTTTACCCGAGCCCGTTTTACCCTGACCAATTACGTCACGCTGATTCAAAATCGCCGGTAAGCTTAACGCTTGAATTGGCGTCATATGGGTGTAGTTCAATGAATCCAGCGTTTCTAGTAGCGCTGGGTTCA
>NZ_JAWPON010000668.1:0-565 GCF_033344315.1 Vibrio sp. 2132-1
TCGAGCTGATCTGGCGTTTCGATACGAATGCCGACGTGACCATAAGCTTCTGCAATCGCAGCAAAATCCGGAACAGAAGTCATGTAAGAGTTGGAGTGGCGACCTTGATAAATTATGTCTTGCCACTGTTTTACCATACCGAGGAATCGGTTATTCAGATTGATGATCTTCACAGGAATATCGTACTGCATGGCCGTCGATAGCTCCTGAATGTTCATCTGGATACTGCCATCACCCGTCACCACCACCACTTCTTCTTCAGGCATCGCGAACTTAACGCCCATACCAGCAGGAAGACCGAAGCCCATTGTGCCCAAGCCACCCGAATTGATCCAACGGCGAGGTTTGTTGAATGGGTAGTACAACGCCGCAAACATTTGGTGCTGGCCTACATCAGACGCCACATACGCGTCACCATTGGTTAGCTTGTGCAGTGTTTCAATGACTTGCTGTGGCTTAATACGATCCGACGACGTTTCGTAAGACAAGCACTGACGATCGCGCCATACTTGAATATCATCCCACCACTTAGTGATCGCCGCTTCATCGTTGCCACAATCTTGCT
>NZ_JAWPON010000669.1:0-565 GCF_033344315.1 Vibrio sp. 2132-1
ATGGTGGTGATCCGCCAACTCGTTGCTGAATCTCATGAGATTCGCCACTCAACTAAATTCTTAAACCGTCAACTCACCAATGCGAGTGAAGAAATTTCTCGTTTGAAGCATCAATTAGCCGAAGTACAAAAAGACGCGCTGTTTGATGGACTCTCTAATCTTTACAATCGTCGCGCCTTTGATACTGATTTGAGCATGCTGATTAACGCTAATCAGGCGATGACTCTCATCTTGCTGGATATCGACCACTTTAAAGCGTTCAACGATAACTATGGGCACCTATTTGGTGACACAGTTTTGAAAGCGATCGCGCGTCGACTGCAACAGAGCTGTCGCGATGGCGTGAGTGCGTACCGCTTCGGCGGCGAAGAATTTGCGTTAATTGTGCCAAACAAATCCCTACGAATCGCCCGCCAATATGCCGATACCCTACGCCGCATGATTGAAAAGCTGCGCGTACGTGATAAACGCTCGGGCACACAAGTTCATAGCATTACCGCATCTTTTGGTGTGGCAGAGGTCGAAGTTGGTGACACCGTAGATTCATTGGTCAATAAAGCCGATA
>NZ_JAWPON010000670.1:0-565 GCF_033344315.1 Vibrio sp. 2132-1
TCACGCAAAGATTCCAGTTTGTACAGCGTATCGTCACCATCATCGCGCATGCCTTTCGTTTTACACTCAATGATGTGCAGCTTGTTATTTACAACCGTTGCTACGTCTAGCTCGTTACGTACTTCACTTTCACCCAGCTTACGATATACCTGAACATTCAAAGAGCGGTCTTGAATCGTTGGCATAGTGTCTTGGATTTGCTTCACAGTGCTGTGAACCAGAGTCTCCAACCATTCGCCGTTAGAGAATCGACGTGCGTCTTCGTTCGCGAAGGTCAAAATGCCATTTTCGTAATTCGCGATCTGTGCTTCGACAAGATCCGACAGCAGCATGTTGAGTTCACGGTAGCATTGTTGCTTCTCAGACAGCTCCACATCCAGCTTCTGCTCCTTACGGCAGGTTGTCGCAAGGTAGTTGAGTGTCGCCAAGCCTGGGCCCAATTCAAGCGCATTTGACGCCCAGCGTTCACCAAGCTCATACAGTTTTTGATCAAGAAGAGGAGGAAGGTCTACGTGGTGGAACTCGCCGCGCGCCCCGAAAATGGTTAGGTAGTCGGAGATAGTAA
>NZ_JAWPON010000671.1:0-564 GCF_033344315.1 Vibrio sp. 2132-1
GTATGAGCTTTGACTTAGTCGCCGTTGTCGATAGCCAGACATATTGGTTTGATGAAAAGGGTATCGATGCGGCGGCGGTTGCCGACAGGTTTGATGAAGAAAGTATTGAGAACGATGGGGCGTGGCTGAGTCGGTTAGGCGATTTACAAGGTTATGATGAAGCCGTGGTATTGGACGTGACTGCGAGCAAAGAGTTGGCGCAACGTTATGTTGATATCGCTCAGCAAGGCATCCATTTAATTTCTGCTAACAAAGTTGCAGGCTCTGCCGACAGTCAGTATTACCATCAAGTGCAAGATGCATTCGCGAAAATCGGTCGTTACTGGCTCTACAACGCGACGGTTGGGGCAGGGTTACCTATCAACCATACCGTGCGAGATCTGCGTGAAAGTGGTGATGAGATTGTGGCGCTATCCGGAATCTTCTCGGGAACACTTTCTTGGCTGTTCCAGCAGTTTGATGGCTCGGTGCCGTTTAATGAGTTGGTCGATTTAGCGTGGCAACAAGGATTAACAGAACCGGATCCGCGTGCTGATTTAGATGGTTCGGATGTCATGCGTAAAC
>NZ_JAWPON010000672.1:0-564 GCF_033344315.1 Vibrio sp. 2132-1
CACCAAAACGTGGGATGCGAACGCCAACCTAAACGACGCTTGGTTGAATAACCCATACCGTAAAGGTGAAGACGACATGGGCCGTGTATACGGCGTTCAAGGTCGTGCATGGGCAAAACCTGATGGTGGTCATATCGACCAGCTACGCAAGATTGTGGATGATTTGACTCGCGGTGTTGATGACCGTGGTGAAATCTTGAACTTCTACAACCCTGGTGAGTTCCATATGGGGTGCTTGCGACCTTGTATGTACAGTCATCATTTCTCGCTACTGGATGACACTTTGTATCTCAACAGTACACAGCGTTCGTGCGATGTGCCGCTTGGATTGAACTTCAACATGGTTCAAGTTTATGTGTTCTTAGCGATCATGGCGCAAATTACGGGTAAGAAGCCAGGTCAGGCCTTCCATAAAATCGTTAACGCGCACATTTATGAAGATCAGCTTGAGTTGATGCGTGATGTCCAGTTGAAGCGTGAACCGTTACAAGCACCAACATTCCATATCAATCCGGAGATTAAATCTCTAGAAGATTTGGAAACTTGGGTAACACTGGATGACTT
>NZ_JAWPON010000673.1:0-563 GCF_033344315.1 Vibrio sp. 2132-1
ACCAAAGCATTCAAGCTTGAATCGCGCAGCAATAACTTCGCCAATCCTTCCGCACCCAATTGTGAAGATGGCGCTTCATGAGTCGTCAGAAAATGGTCTGGGGTGAGATAGTTTTCAATCATCGCACTTTGCCAACCGTGTAACTGGCGTTGCAACGTTGAGTGATTCCCGCGCGCCCCAATAAAACCAACGTTCTTAAAACCTTGTTCAATCAGGTGTCTGGTACAGGCCTTACCCACTTCGAAGTGATCCACGCCAATGTTGAGATAACTGGCCTTTGAGCTCAGTTCGGCAATCTCTAACACTGGCGTATTTGACGCCTCTAACAGTTGATGCGTTCGCTGACTATGCTCACTTCCAAACAGTACAACGCCCGCAGGACGGCTCTCTAAAAAAGTCGAAAGCAACTTTTCTTCTTGCTCAATCGAGTAGTCGCTGTAACCCAGCAATAGTTGATAGCCCGCTTTGTTTAACGCCTGTTGGAAGCTTGGTAAGAAATGCGCGCATGCTTTTTCAAACAGTGACGGAATGATAAGAGCGATGGAATAACTTTCTGCAGATGC
>NZ_JAWPON010000674.1:0-563 GCF_033344315.1 Vibrio sp. 2132-1
AAGTTCGCCACCGCTTGTTGCAACATTGGCCAAAAATCACTTTCGGTGATGGTTTCAATGCGCGTTCCGCCTGTTGATGTCGTCGAGCTATCATTGCCGTTATTGCTGTTGTTGGAATCTGAAGAGTCTGAGCTGTCAGAGCTACCACCAGAATTGGACGTACCAGCCGAAGTAACGGAGCCCGTGACAATGCTCGTCAGTGAGCGACCTGAGCGTTTAAACTGTAGGTAGTCGACTGGAATCGTCACCGTACGCATACCTGCCGGATAAACTTGGATTACTTTGCCCGATTTCATGACATCGTGATATTGCCTTGAACCGCTGGATGAATCGCAACGCTGTATTCTGTCCCTTTTACCAACGAAGCAAAGAAACTTCTCGCCTCTACTGCATTGGCTTGGATACGAAAACGCTTTGACGTTCCGTTATCAGAAGAAACATTGGAGTCTAAGTTAGGCATAAGATCCGCTTCTACCGAAGAAGGAATTTCCTCCAACGCGCGGCTATTCGCTTGATTGATAGATTCATTGAGAGCTTGCTTCACTTCAACCGGATCGCGGTGA
>NZ_JAWPON010000675.1:0-563 GCF_033344315.1 Vibrio sp. 2132-1
CAAGAAATGTTGTTGCCAGGCTTTGCTCCATTGCGAAAACAACAAATTCAACACTGGAAAATCTACAACTCCCTAGGTCTGAATACTGAACTGGTGGATAAGAAAGCCCTTGATGAACTTTGTTTTTCTACTTGGCTGACCGAACAATTGGAAACGCTCGGCGTTGAAAGTGTTGATGACATCGAATTGTTCGAGGCCGATGACCTTCCATTTGAAGGCATTCCCGAGTGGCAATACAACGACTTCGCAGAGCAGTACCCTCTGAAGCTCGTGTTAGCTGAGCTCAAGCTTGAAGTGGAATATTTTGTGTCTCGCAAGTTGGTTCATGTCATCTACACAGAAGGAAATCGCAAAGGTGACCCTAAACGCTGGGAACTTCCAAGATGGGCTGGGTGGAAAGTTCAGTACAAAAAAGCCAGCCGTGTGGTGGATGTCAAATAAACGAACTTTATCAACGAGTTGGTAGAAATTGAGCTGTGTATCTACAGCTTGTTGTAAAATCTTCAGCTAATTATAAAATCCGGAATGAAAATTGCTTTAACCGCTTTTCCCTTGCTGTTTAT
>NZ_JAWPON010000676.1:0-563 GCF_033344315.1 Vibrio sp. 2132-1
ACGCTGCATGCGCGCATCTGGCGGCATGTTGGTGTTTCGTTTCAACGGACCTTCCAAGATTCGTCCAATTTGAATCCGAGGGTTCAATGACGTGTTTGGGTCTTGGAAAATCATGCGAATCAACTTACATCGCGTTGCGTAATCTTTGTGTTCTAAACGCTCACCATTGACTCGGATCTCACCAGAGCTCGGTTCAACAACGCCTGCGAGCATACGTGCAAGTGTTGATTTACCGGAGCCATTCTGGCCAATAAAGCCAATAGTTTGCCCCGGTTCTAGCGTAAAGCTCACGGGTTTAACCGCTTCATTAACTTGACGTCTGAACAGTCGAGAACGCGTGACAAACTGCTTCGATAAGTTATCGACTTCGAGTAACGCACTCATGACTTCTTCTCCGTGTTCAATGGAAAGTGACAGTTAAACTTATGGTTTTTAATGCGTCGCGTGTGTGGAATTTCAACACACTGTTTTTGCGCGTACGGACAACGTGGCCCTAATCGACAACCAATTGGCAGGTGCTGCAAAGGAGGGATAGACCCAGGTAGCGATTGCAGTTTCTGCTT
>NZ_JAWPON010000677.1:0-563 GCF_033344315.1 Vibrio sp. 2132-1
GGAAATTTCCAACCTGTTGACGGAAAGTCAGCATCTTTCGATGCAGTTGTCGCAAATTATTGAACACTTGGTAACGCCTTCACAAATGGCGGGCGTATTAGAGAGCGTATTAGAGCAGCAAAGTGGCATTCACTTGGTGTCATTGCAGACTCTGCCATCTGAGCCGATCACAGAAGATAAAGAAGCATCACAATACTCTGGCTACTACGTACACCCTGTGCGTATGGAGCTAACTGGTGACTACTTTTCTATCGCCAACTACTTAAACAAGTTAGAGAGCTTACCTGCCAGCTATTTTTGGCGTAGCTTCAGTTACAAAGTAGAAGAATATCCAAAAGCGAAGTTAGTGCTTGAAGTGTACACATTAGGTTCTCGAGAGGAGTTTATCGGTGGTTAAAAAACTCATTATCTCAATCGCGGCTCTCGCCTTGTCTGGTTCAGTCTTGGCAAATCAGGATCCAACTGCACCACTTGGTTGGCAAAAACCAGCAGAGGTGCCTGCCAAGCCCAAAGCGAAACAATACCGCGTGCCGACACTGAACAGCATTGTCTGTAAGCCGAAT
>NZ_JAWPON010000067.1:0-1297 GCF_033344315.1 Vibrio sp. 2132-1
CGTGTTACCGCGAGGTGGCGTGATGGTGCCTGCCCAAACTTGCTCGATACTGCCTACGATGGTTGCACCAACCAGAACTTGTGCCATTGGGCCAAATTCGGTATCGAAGATACATACCACTCGTTCGTTACGTGCAAATAGGTTCGGTACGTTTTCTGCTGTCAGAGGGTTTACTGAGAACAGATCACCAGGAACGTAAATCATTTGGCGCAATGTGCCGTCACATGGCATGTGTACACGGTGGTAATCGCGAGGCGATAGGTATAGCGTTGCGAATGAACCGTCTTTGAATTCTTCTGCGAGTTTCTCATCACCACCAAGCAGCTCTTGCGCCGAGTAGTTGTGGCCTTTTGCTTGAATCAGTTGACCATCTTCAATTGGGCCAAATTGGCTCACACAAGCATCTGCTGGGTGCGTAATGATCTCATCACCTTCAGTGATTGGGCGTGCGCCTTCTTTGAGCTCACGAACAAAAAACTCGTTGAACGTTTTGAAATGCTTAGGATCAGAGTGCTTTGCCTCGTCCATATTCACATTGTACTGTTTGATAAACCAGCGAATGACCGTGGTGGTTAAACTACCAGCTTTGGCTGATGCCAGTTTGCCCATTAGGCGAGTTAGGCCATGTTGTGGGATCCAGTACTGCAGTCCAACTTTAAACTTGTCCATCTTTAATTCCGATACTTCTGTCTGTTCTGTTAGATTCGCGCTTTGGGCGCGTGATGTTACTGAACTTTAATGTGCTTGTCAGTATTCGGTGAAGAATTCTTACACAGTTGCTCAGACAATCTGGTTACAGATCGGCCTTCTTGTTGCGTGAGTATTGGCGGTTTGCCTTGTTCTCCATCATGCTTTCTAGAATGCGATGGTAGTTCTCAAAACGAACCTCACTCACTTCGCCTTTCTCAACGGCTTCACGCAGAATACAGCCAGGGTCGTCGTTGTGTTTACAGTCTCGGAATTTACAGCCACCAAGGTATGGGCGGAACTCAACGAACGCTTTGGTGACTTCTTCAGCCTCTAAGTGCCAAAGACCAAATTCGCGAACCCCTGGTGAGTCAATAAGATCGCCGCCAGTTGGAATGTGGTAAAGGCGTGCTGCTGTCGTGGTGTGTTGACCTAAGCCAGAGTTTTCAGAAATTGCGCCTTCTTCCACTTCTTGTTCTAGTTCAGGCATTAATGCATTAACCAAGCTCGATTTACCTACGCCAGATTGGCCAACAAAGATGTTGATACGATCGCGTAACTGCACTCCTAAATCACTAATGCCTTCACCGGAATTTTTACTCACGAACAG
>NZ_JAWPON010000678.1:0-562 GCF_033344315.1 Vibrio sp. 2132-1
GTTACACGGAATGGTTCTGGCGTATTCATTATCTGGCACTTCCTTTCGTTTGCTTTGGAAGTCAGATGGATTCACGGTACGAGGCATAACTCCTCCTTGATTAATTCCCACGGTGTCAACGCTTACCAAGGTCGTCAGTACTCGATAATCTCAATGGTTATCTTAAGGAGTACAGTGACTTGGTATCGAGCCATACAAAAGGATGTTTGGTTTACGTGTTTTAATCACGGACTCCACCACGTGAACCTACATCTTATTACTCGGTGTTATATGCATCGAAAAGTGCATTTAACATTATGTTAACTATTGGCGGTGATAGGGGAATTTACAAATAATTGCTGAATTTTTGTTCGGCAAGGGGAGGGAGGAATGTTCGATACAAAAAGCCCCCGCCATAAGGCGAGGGCTTTGTTGATTCTTGCGTGGCTCGATTACTTGATGCCAGCGAAATCGCGTAGAAGCTCAGCTTTATCAGTCGCTTCCCATGGGAACTCTTCGCGACCGAAGTGACCGTATGCCGCTGTCTTCTTGTAGATTGGTTGAAGTAGGTTAAGCATTTCTT
>NZ_JAWPON010000679.1:0-562 GCF_033344315.1 Vibrio sp. 2132-1
GAAAGCAGGTAAGTGTAGCCGCCGCCTAATTCAGAAACTTGTTTTAGCGTCTCGTCACTTGCCGTTGGTGGTGCGATAAAGATTGGGTGGATTCCAAATTTCTCTGCCGCGGCTACGAACTCTGCGCTTTCGTTAGTCGGAACGTCTGCAATGAGAACGGAATCGATGCCCGCTTTTGCACAGCGCTCGTAGAAGCTCTCAATACCGCGTGAGTATACAAGGTTGGCGTACATCAATAGACCAATTGGCAGGTCTGGGTACTTTGCTCGAATTTTTCCGATTTGCTCAAAACAGATATCCGGAGTTGCACCCGAATCTAACGCTCGAATGTTGGCTCCTTGAATTGTTGGGCCGTCCGCCAATGGGTCTGAGAACGGAATACCAAGTTCAAGCGCATCAGCGCCAGATTCAACCAGTGTTTCCATGATCTTGTACGATTGCTCGGCGTTTGGATCACAAACCGTCACGAATGGTACAAATGCGCCTTGGTTTTTCTCGTTTAGGCGTGCAAACATCTTCTCATAACGGCTCATTAGATTACTCCTTTTTCTTCTAAGATGGC
>NZ_JAWPON010000680.1:0-562 GCF_033344315.1 Vibrio sp. 2132-1
AAGCGTGAATGTACTCTTTGGCTTGATAGAACAAGAAAAAGCCCGCCAACACGATGGTGATTTCAAGCCACACGACTAACGCTGTGCGTCGGTTTTTCTCCAAACTGATGTGTGCCATGTGTAACGTGATAGAAGAGAGAAGCAAAATAATGGTGTTAGTGAGCGGAATACCTTGCCAAGGCATCGCTTGGGTGCTTTCCCCACTTGGCGTTGTCGTGAGCGGCCACATAGCTTCAAAGCTTGGCCACAATACTTCATTGGTCATGAGGTTATTATCAGCCCCTCCTAACCAAGGGACAGACACCATTCTGGCGTAAAACAGCGCTCCGAAAAACGCGCCAAAGAACATCACTTCTGAAAAGATGAACCAACTCATCCCCTGACGAAATGATCGAGTGATCTGCGCGCTGTATTTGCCCGTCAACGATTCGGTGATGACGTTACTAAACCACCCTGCCAACATGTAAAGCAGAAACAAAAAGCCTACGGCAAGCACAATACGACCAACAACACCGACCGCACCATCGCTTTGAGTACCTTGCACCGTCATGCCCGCACCGAC
>NZ_JAWPON010000681.1:0-562 GCF_033344315.1 Vibrio sp. 2132-1
AACTAATAGGTTTCTAACCTGAATTTGCTTTCTTAACTGTTGGTTACTCGTCAATAATACGCGGCTTTGATGCCTTAGTTGGTTGGTCTTTAGAGTGACCTGAGCAGCAAGCTCTCGGTTTGCTTGCATAACATATCGTGAACGCCAGTACATGATAAGGCCGATAAGCGTAGAAATTGAGACGAGAAAGCCTAATATCGCAAGCTGGGATAGATACCATGGTTTGAGCACTTCAAAACGAGACTCTAAACCAACAACGCCCGCCGTTACCTGTGACTCGTTACTCACTTGAAGGTGGTATTCCCCTGAGTTGAGGTGCTCTAAGGTTAACTGACCCCCTTCTAAAGTCTGCCATCGGTCGTCTTCGTTTAAGCGGTAGTAAAGGTTCTGGCTATCCGGTTTAGGCATGATGCCAAAGAGAAAACTCAGCGAAGAACCATAAGGCAGCTTAATCCCATCAAGCTCGGAACTCCCCACTTGGATTACATCGTTTTCAAGCATCACTTGGCTAACAATAAAGCGGGATTCTGGCGGGTTTGACACCAATAGTTTTGAAGCCTCT
>NZ_JAWPON010000682.1:0-562 GCF_033344315.1 Vibrio sp. 2132-1
CCAAATGCTATTGATCGCGCCTGGTGTGCCTCATTCAATTCACTCCACATTGGTCGAAAGCAAGTGCGAGACTCATGTGATTTGGTTTAAGCGTGAGTGGATTGCCAATTTGATGTTCTATTGCGCAGAGCTTAGAAAGCTTGACCCGCTTTTAAAGGCGGCCAATAAAGGTGTGGTGTTTTCTGAACGGACAGCTCAGCACGTTGTGGATCTTCTGCATGAGCTCATGACGTTTCCTGCAATGGAGCAACTATCGAGATTTCTCCATGTTTTGTCTCTGATTGCTCACGATGAAGGAGCGAAAACACTGATGACTCACTCGTACTTATCGATGAGTGAACACGAGCTACAGGAAAGAGAGCGCGTGGCAAGTGTTAACGCGTATCTCGAACAACACTTTGCAACTAAGGTGACGCTCGCAGACTTGGCGAACTACTTATCGCTGAGTGAAAGTGCGGTCACAAGATTGTTTCAAAAGCACTTTAAAGAGCCGTTTAGCCAACGTCTAATGAAATTGCGGATCAATCATGCCGCAGATTTGCTGCAATCTACGTCGTTGCCG
>NZ_JAWPON010000683.1:0-562 GCF_033344315.1 Vibrio sp. 2132-1
TGTATCGTGCAGTCAATTCAGTGCCACCAAGGTTTGATAGCTGCTCTGTGTGGCCTTTTACGTGTAAGCCATATTGTTTCGCTGTCGCAAATACCTTTTCGGTTTGCTCCAAATTAAAACCGATAGACTCACAAAACACATCCACACTGGTGGCCAAGTTTTCCTCTGCGACGATTGGGATGATTTCCTGACAAATATGTTCGATGTAATCGTCTGCGCGACCTTCAAATTCAGGCGGTAAAGCATGAGCGGCAAGAAGGGTAGTTGTGATTTTGACTTTACGCTCTTGTTCTAAGGCTTTTGCAGCACGCAGCATTTTTAGTTCGTCTTTGAGCGTCAAGCCGTAGCCTGATTTTACCTCAACCGACGTAACCCCACTTGCTAACAAGCCATCTAAACGAGGCAACGCGAGCTCAATTAATTGCTCTTCAGTAGCTGCTCGAGTGGCCTTTACGCTGGAAAGGATACCGCCACCTTGCTTCGCTTTTTCCTGATAAGGCACGCCGTTTAAGCGCATCTCAAATTCATTCGCGCGATTCCCCCCGTAAATTAAGTGGGTGTG
>NZ_JAWPON010000684.1:0-561 GCF_033344315.1 Vibrio sp. 2132-1
ATTTTTGGTCTTAGTGCTAGCCTATTCATCCTAGAGGATGACCATAAAGTATAGTGGTGATGTTGTGAGGTACTCGACCTCCAACCACGTACTTAGGTATTTTGGAGAATCTTTAAACCGTATGTTAAAACGCACTCGCTCGCTCGTTTGTTTGTGCCTTGCCGCTGCAATCAGTTCACCAACAACTTACGCCAATAGCATCGACTTGCCTGATATTGGTACGGCAGCTGGCGGCACGCTTTCTATAGACCAAGAGTTGATTTATGGCGACGCGTACATGCGCATGCTCAGAGCCAGTAAGCCTATCGTCAACGATCCGGTCATCAACGAATATATCGATTCCCTCGGACACCGCCTCGTGGCCAATGCGAACGATGTAAAAACGCCGTTCCACTTCTTCATGATTCGTGATCGTAATATCAACGCCTTTGCCTTTTTTGGCGGTTACGTTGCATTGCACTCAGGGCTATTTCTTCATGCTCGTAGCGAAAGTGAACTCGCATCCGTTGTCGCGCACGAAATTGCACACGTAACACAGCGCCACCTAGCGCGCAGTATGGA
>NZ_JAWPON010000685.1:0-561 GCF_033344315.1 Vibrio sp. 2132-1
CTTTCTCAACGATAGCGTTTCTTTGCTGCAAGTAATCTTGATCGAGGTTGTATTTGAGAATATCACTAATGAGTTCCGCTTTTTGTGTCGGCGTTTCATATTTCAGTGCATCTTTTTGACCGACCGCTTGGCGCATAAATTTCATTTCTTCATCAGTCATTCCAGATTGAGCGTATTCATTCAGCTCATTTTCCATCTCGATAATCGATGCGACCGTCGAATCGGCACGAACTTGCGCGGTAAATACAACCGAACCGGTTTCAGGATTCCCCGAGAAGTAACCGTAAGCACCGTAGGTGTAGCCTTTGTCTTCACGCAGGTTTTGGTTGATGCGACTGTTAAAGTTACCCGCTAGGTTAAAGTTCGCGAGCTGGCTTAGATAAAAGTCACCCGTGGCATCATAAGGCATGCCTTGACGAACCATCATAACCACACTTTGCGGTGCCCCTGGTTTATCGACAAGATGAATTTTCTGCTCACCTAATGCTGGTATTGTTTGAGGAGCATAAAGTGGTGCCGCTTCATCTTTCCATTCAGCCCAAAACGCAAGCTTCTGCTCAA
>NZ_JAWPON010000686.1:0-560 GCF_033344315.1 Vibrio sp. 2132-1
TACTGGTTTATTTAGCTGCGCAACAGTTAGGCGCTATCACCGCGTTGACTATGCCTCAGCCAATCGAGGCGCTACAAGGTAAGCTCTGCACTCTGTACGGCGATCATAAAACGCGTTTTGTTTGGTTAACTCCGGAGTGTGAGTTCGCTTACTCTAGCGAAGAGAAAGCAGCATTAAATGCGATTTTTCTCACTTTGCCTACGGTAGATACCGTGGTTGAAAACACTGAGGATGACTATCAGCATGACAGGTTGGCTTCGATTGTGTTTACCTCAGGCTCAACGGGGGCACCGAAAGCGGTGGTTCATACGCATCGACAGCACCTTGCTTCGGCAGAGGGATTACTTTGTGAGTTCACCTTCCATCAACAAGACACTTGGTTGTTGTCGCTTCCACTTTATCATGTTTCCGGCCTTGCGATTGTCTATCGCTGGTTGTTTGTTGGCGCAACATTGAAAATCGGCACGGGAAGACTGGCAGACGATATCCTCGCGGTTTCACACGCCTCTTTAGTGGCGACTCAACTTAAACGCTTGCTAGATGATGATGTTGAACTGTCA
>NZ_JAWPON010000687.1:0-560 GCF_033344315.1 Vibrio sp. 2132-1
CATTGTGCTGTCGACTAACCAAGACGGCCAAATCGAGCGTATTTTCAAAAGCCTTGAAGATACGGTTATTCGTAATGGCGAGGCGATGCCAGCCGCAGAACTGGAATTGCCTGTTCGATTGGAAGTGACCGAGCCGCCAGCGTTGAGCTCCGGTGAGTTAGTGACGGTTCCCGTCTCAGTGTTTGATCCTGATTTACGTACGATGCAGCAACAAGCTGCGCCTGATTCCGCTTGGAATTCGTTAGAGGATTATCCGCAGCCACTTCAATATGTTGAGAAGCAGATTCAAGTTTTGCAGTCTGACGGCAAGTTCTACCTAGCCAACGAGCGCGTTAAACAGGTGGATGCACTTGCATTACTGCCTACACCTGCGGTAGGTGCGGAGCCCGTACGCGATACAAGCAGTATTTTGCCACCTGAAGGTGTTCAATCTTTTGCTGATGTAAAAGCGATGCAAAGTGCTCAGCTTGGCGACAATGCCTTTTTGCAGTTGATGGCGTTTTACCATCTTGACAACTCACTGCAGTACTTATCGAGCTTGAGCTATGACTTGTTTGAAG
>NZ_JAWPON010000068.1:0-1279 GCF_033344315.1 Vibrio sp. 2132-1
CGAACCTAAAGCAAGCGCGTTCAATTATCGAATTAAGCGCAGAGACGACCGCAACGCCAGACATTATTGTTAAACAGTTTATTGCGTCGCTAGAAGCTCAGAACAAAGCTGTGTTTGCTGGTTACATGGTATGGGAAAAGCCATCGTGGGTTGAGCCAACTATTCAAGACAAAAGCCTTGGCTTTAATAGCGAAGGCTACTTAGCGCCATTCTTTTCGCCAAATTCGCACAACAGTTTTGATGTTGTGGCGATGGATAGCTTTAGCAATACTGAATTAAACAACAATGGTGAGCGTAAAGACGATTGGCACTTGATGCCTTACGAAACGGGTAAAACGTTCGTGATGGAACCGTACATGTATCCGGTTCGCGGCAAACAAGAACTGATCACGACCATCAGCCAACCAATCAAGTTACGTGGCGAGATCATAGGCTCTCTTGGTTTTGATTTGTCATTGAACGAGTTACAAAGCCAAAGTGAAGATTACGCGAGCGACTTGTTTGATGGACAAGGCCGTATTCTGATTTCTTCGTGGAAAGGCATCACACTGGCGAACAGCAGCCAAGCGGATCAAGTGGGCAAAAAAGTCTCTCATGAATTGGCGTCTCAATGGGCTCGTATTCAATCCATTGCGAAACAAAAGGGCGCAGGCCTTGTGACGTTTGGCGGGGATGAGTATGCGATTACTGCAATTGAAACCAGCGATGCGCCTTGGATCGTTATGGTGTCGGTTCCCAGTAGCTTCCTTAAAAAGAACGTGGATGACTACGAGCGATGGAGTGAAGAACAAAGTGCAGAAGCTCTTGAAAAGGGAGTGTGGGCAGGGATTATTGCGGCTCTGATTGGTATTGTTGCGATGACAATGATCGCGACCTCGTTGGGCAAAGTGTTAACTAACTTAGTGGAGCGTTTTAAAGACGCAGCACAAGGCGAGGGCGACCTAACTTACCGCATTGAGGTGAAAGGTAAGGACGAAACCGCGCAGCTGGCGCACTGGTTTAATACCTTCCTCGCTCGCATTCAGGAAATGCTTTTAACCGTAATGGCGACGGCAGACCAAGTTGATAAAAACGCAAGTGAAGGCCAAGCTCGCGCGGCGGCTTCGAGAGATCAACTGAACGTTCAAGTAAACGAAGTCAACTCGCTAGCAACGGCGATTAATGAGATGAGCGCAACCGCACAAGAAGTGGCAAATTCTGCGGTACAAGCAGCAGCGGCGGCAAGCCAAGTTCAAAGCAATAGTGCGAATGGCATGTCGCGTATGGACAATGCTGCAAG
>NZ_JAWPON010000688.1:0-560 GCF_033344315.1 Vibrio sp. 2132-1
TTTTGCCACAAGTGCCTGCATACGCTCATCACGAATCATAAAGTTAGTTGCAGATGTGTCTTCATCTATCAGCAGTGATGTTGCACCGGCTTCGATAGATTCTTGTAACCAAGCCGCTTGCGATGTTGAACCTGATGCATCTTGCGTTGAGAAATCTGCAGTATCTTTACCCATTGGCAAATGGTTGATGTAGTTCGACAGATTTAAGTGATGCACACAACGGCCATCTTCTGCACGAATCTTCATCGCTTTCTGGTCTGTCACGATGTACTCGCGACCATCGCCAGGAATGTGATCGTAAATAGAACGTTCAATGGCGTTCAGCAATGTCGACTTACCATGAAAACCACCGCCGACAATCAAAGTGATGCCTTTGGGAATGCCAAGTCCAGTCACGTAACCTTTGTTTGGTGCATGCTGAGTCACCCCCAAAGACTCAGGAGCCGTAAACTCCACTGCTTCTTTCATCGGCAAATCACAGTTACCCGCAATACGTGGTAGAACGCTACCATTCGCAACAAACGCAACAAGATTGTGTGCTTCTAATCGTTCTCTTAATG
>NZ_JAWPON010000689.1:0-559 GCF_033344315.1 Vibrio sp. 2132-1
ATCGAAGCAATAAAGGCATCTCCAAAGGATGCCAGTTTGAGAAGCTCTTTTATTGAGCTGCTTTGTATTGATGGTGATTTTGAGCGAGCTGATGAGCAACTGATGCAGTCTATTAAACTGTTTCCTGAATATCTTCCAGGCGCTAGCCAGTTAAGACATCTGGTTAAAGCTGCTCAAGCGCGAAAGGATTTCGCTCAAGGAGCGGCAACCGCGAAGGTATTGGGTGAGAACGAAGAACTAACTAAGTCATTGGTTAGCTTCAACTTATCAATGGTGAGTCAAGATTATGAACAAGTTTCTGAACTTGCTCTTCAAATCGAAGAACTGAGACAAGAAAAAGGCTTTTTAGCTAATGATACTTCGTTCTCAGACGTGCGGGATATTGATGATCGTTTAGGTGGTTACATTGAGCTGTTTTCTACCGCAGGCAACTACTTCCTCGTCCCTATTGCTAGCATCAACACTTTAGAAATCAAATCTGCTACCTCTTTGCTAGAAAGTGTTTGGCGCCCCGTTGAGTTTGACATTGACGGTTTAGGTGAAGGTGAAGGCCATATGC
>NZ_JAWPON010000690.1:0-559 GCF_033344315.1 Vibrio sp. 2132-1
TTCATGACTTTCTTTTAGCACATCGAATATGTTCTTCATCTCTGACTCCTTATCGGATTAAGAATAGTTGGTAAAACAAAGGGCGGTTATCACGCCGCCCTTTTTTGCTGTTGATGGATGAGGTGAACGCTTAACAATCTTTGTCTTCCGCGTTCAGATTCTCTTTAAGGTTTTCACAACCATCTTCAATGGCGTTTTGCGCTTCTTCCGCAGTCTCATCCAATTTTTTGCCCGCTTTTTCCATTGGCCCTTCATCACTACACGCCGCTAAAGCAAACACCAAACCAAATACTGCGGCGATACGATAAATAAATGACGTAACTCGCATGCTAACTCCTATCTATTTACGTTTTTCTTTCCAAGTATCACAAATACTATTGATACAATTAATGACAACAGGAACAGATAAAATATCACTTGCGCGACAGCTGCGGCGGCACCGGCAATACCACTAAATCCGAGCACCGCTGAAACGAGAGCCAAAGCAAGGAAAATAAACATCCAACGAACCATGGTGTTGTCTCCTTATTTTTTAAAGTGAAAGCTCAATATTAGTTAT
>NZ_JAWPON010000691.1:0-559 GCF_033344315.1 Vibrio sp. 2132-1
GTGATTAACTTCGATCTTCCGCGTAGTCCTGCCGATTATATGCATCGCATCGGACGCAGTGGCCGTGCGGGGGAAGTGGGTCTAGGTCTATCTCTTATCGATTACGATGACTACCACCACTTTAAAGTGATAGAAAAGAAAAATAAGTTCCAGCTTGAACGCGAGCAGGTAGAAGGCTTTGAAGTGGAAGATGACCAAAGTGAAGCCTACTTTTTACCGATGAAGCCGCGCGCAAAGCCAGCAGGAACGGGTAAAAAGAAGAAAAAGCGTAATCAGTAGAAGACGTAATCTACAAGTTAGTCGAATTACGAGAGTTTCTTGGGCGGAGATGAACCAGTTGGCCACTCGCTGCCCTTAATCCTTTTAAAGAACAATAGAGCCTTACTGGATCTGTCAGTAGGGCTCTATTGTTTTCCAAGGAAGTATACTAGCGACGTGTCGGACGGCCACGAGATGAGCGTTTTTTAAATGAGGATGCTGCTTTCGCTTGTGAATTGAGAATAGAATCAACGGTTAGCGGCATTGGCTCTTTAGGTTCAAGACCGTGAGGGAAAGTACG
>NZ_JAWPON010000692.1:0-559 GCF_033344315.1 Vibrio sp. 2132-1
CAAAGATGTACTTTTGTTGATGGATTCCCTAACGCGTTACGCGATGGCTCAACGTGAAATCGCGTTATCTTTGGGGGAACCGCCAGCGTCGCGCGGCTATCCGCCTTCGGTATTCAGTGTGTTACCGCAATTATTAGAGCGAGCGGGTAACAGTGAAAATCCTCATGGCAGCTTAACGGCGATTTACACTGTACTGGCGGAAGGCGACGATCAGCAAGACCCAGTCGTGGACTCTGCTCGTGCCATTTTGGATGGACACGTTGTGTTGTCGCGCCAGCTGGCGGAACAAGGGCATTATCCGGCGATTGATATCAACGCTTCTATCAGCCGTTGTATGAGCACTTGTACGCAACCTGCTCATTCCACCATCGCAAACAACTTCCGCCAAATGTACTCCAATTACCTTCAGGTGAAAGAGTTACTGCCGCTTGGTGGCTATCAACCGGGTCAGGACCCTGAGTTGGATCAGTCTGTGTCGATGTATCCGCATTTGCGTTCGTACTTACAGCAATCAGCGAACGAGGCGGTGGATTACACCACAAGTTTGACTGAGCTGGCT
>NZ_JAWPON010000693.1:0-559 GCF_033344315.1 Vibrio sp. 2132-1
GCCTCTCAGGAGGAAGTTGAAAGGCTGATGGTCAAGACCAATGACGCAATTTTGAAGTTGAAAGACGCAGGTTATTTGGTCCTTGACGCAAGTGCTGTCGTCGGGGCTCCAAGTGACGTGTACCTCCCTGATGAGGTGCTGAAATGAATTTTCCACTCAAGAAGTATTTCGTCAAAAAGGAATCCTGGAAGCGCTTCGGGGTTAAGGCCGGTGTGACACTACTGGTTCTTTGGGCTGCTGGTGCGGCCTTTGCCAGCCGCTACCGTATTGGCATTGATCCACAACAGGAGAAGTGCCTGCCGGGTTACACCTTCTTCCTCATTGATCTGAACGACCAAACTCTGGAGAGGGGAGCTGTTTACGCCTTCCAAGCCAAGAACATGCAGCCTTTCTACAAGGACGGGACTCGCATGGTCAAAATCCTCACCGGTATGCCGGGGGATAAAGTCGAGATCAACGATAAGTGGAAGATCACCGTCAATGGTGATGTCGTCGGAGAGGGGCTCCAGCTCGCAGGGAAACTACATCTGCCAGAGAGCCACTTTTACGGCAAGACCAC
>NZ_JAWPON010000694.1:0-559 GCF_033344315.1 Vibrio sp. 2132-1
TGCCGCGCATCATCCTATTCGCAACGGTGTCACGCAGGATGCACCGATAGGCTGGTGTTCTTGGTATGCGTACTATGCCGATGTGACCGAGCAAAATGTTTTAGAAAATGTCGATTGCATGCAAGACAAGCTCGAAGACCTAGAATGGGTACTTCTGGATGATGGCTATCAAGCGTTCATGGGGGATTGGCTTACGCCGTCTGATAAATTCTCTGGCGGTGTGAAGGAGCTGATTCAAAACATTCGCGCAAAAGGCAAAAAGCCTGCGATTTGGATGGCTCCTTTCATAGCGCAGCCAGAATCTGAGGTCTTTAAGCAACATCCTGAATGGTTTGTTCGTCATCCTGACGGTCAGCTCCTCAAAGCCGAAGATGTTACCTACGGCGGCTGGCGTTGCACGCCTTGGTATATTCTCGATACGTCTAACCCCGAAGTGCAAGATCATCTAACGCACGTGGTGTCAGTGATGAGGCTAGAGTGGGGCGTAGAGCTGTTTAAGCTCGATGCAAACTACTGGGGAACACTAAAAGGAAAACGTAGTCAGTCTGGTATTACGGGT
>NZ_JAWPON010000695.1:0-558 GCF_033344315.1 Vibrio sp. 2132-1
CGATCATTGGCCGCAATGCGGCAGGAATTGAGACGATTTTCCGCAAAGCCTACGGCGAGAATTTAGACCGCCTGCATCTTGAATGGCGCACTCGTTACAACGCAGTTGTCAAACACCAAGCCATCCCTGTAAAAGATGGCGTTGTTGAGTTGCTGGAGTGGTTGAAAGCCCAAGGCTTACCTATCGCGGTCGCGACATCTACCGCGAAAGAAGTGGCAAAAATCAAACTGGAATTAGCAGGGTTGAGCAAATACTTCGATAACCTAACGACAGGCTGCGAAGTGAGCCACGGCAAACCCGATCCAGAAATCTATTTGCTGGCAGCGAACCGTCTGGATGTAGAGCCAAGCCAATGTTTGGCCTTTGAAGATTCCAATAATGGTGTTCGCGCCGCTGTAGCGGCAAACATGGTCACTTATCAAATTCCGGACTTGGTTGAACCTTGCGATGAGGTGAAACAATTTGGTCACTCTATCGTGCCTTCACTGCACGAAGTATTAGCCGAGCTTAAACAGACTCGCTAACCCTCCTCTGAATTCGTTCCAAAGCTCAACGTCG
>NZ_JAWPON010000696.1:0-558 GCF_033344315.1 Vibrio sp. 2132-1
TATGCAGAGTTTTGCGAGTAGTGCTATTTTTTTAGTGGATAAAAAGAAAGGGCCTAGTGGCCCTTTTTAATGATGAATTACTCACAACTCACTGAGTTAGTTGAAGTAATTTAAATTTTGTTGCTTGCGTTATTTGAAGCGCATCGAAAGATCCATCGCTTTTAGATGCTTAGTTAGTGCGCCTACCGAAATGTAATCGACTCCGGTTTCTGCGTATTCAGCGATAGTATCTAGAGTGATGTTGCCTGAGTTTTCTAAAGCGGCACGGCCTGCGTTAATCTCTACGGCTTCACGCATCATTTCTTTCGTGAAGTTATCTAGCATGATGATGTCGGCACCTGCGTCGATCGCTTCTTGTAGCTCAGCCAGGCTTTCTGTTTCTACTTCGACTGGTTTGCCAGGATTGAGATCTTTTGCTGTGGTGATTGCTTGAGTAATTCCGCCACAAGCGATGATGTGGTTTTCTTTGATGAGGTAAGCGTCGAACACACCGATACGATGGTTAAAACCGCCACCACAAGCAACGGCGTACTTCAGCGCGCTTCGAAGACCTGGAAT
>NZ_JAWPON010000697.1:0-558 GCF_033344315.1 Vibrio sp. 2132-1
AAACGCGAGTATCAATTTAAAGCGCATTTTCTTCGTCCTCCGAAGTGTCTTTATTAAGCCACTGAGTAATTTGCGCATACCCCATTACGGATATCATTGGAAACAAACTGGCGAAGGCGATAAGCCCAAAGCCATCAATCATCGGATTCCTGCCTGGCACAGTTGACGCTAGTCCCAGCCCAAGCGCCGTCACTAAAGGCACTGTCACGGTAGAGGTGGTGACACCACCTGAATCGTAGGCAAGTGGAATGATCAACTTAGGCGCGTAAAAGGTTTGAATCACCACGACGATATACCCCGCAATGATGTAGTAATGAATCGGGTCGCCCACCACAATACGATAGCTGCCAAGCGCGATACCTATCGCTACGCCTAAAGCAACCGCAACTCGTAAGCCATTTACACTAATACTGCCACCAGACACTTGATTGGCTTTGATGGCCACTGCAATCAAAGATGGTTCAGCACTGGTCGTACTAAAGCCGATAAAAAAAGCAAAGGTGTACACCCAATAATAGTCGACCCACTCTAACGCCTGCCCAATAGAGACTTTAAACT
>NZ_JAWPON010000069.1:0-1272 GCF_033344315.1 Vibrio sp. 2132-1
ATTCGGCATGCGTGGCATTTTTGGTTTGCGTTGGTTTTAGTGATGACGTAGTGTTGCGGGAGCTTTTGTAGTGCATGCCTCACTACTTAACAGGGCGTTAGCTTAAAACAATGAAAATCAATTGTTTGCTGCTTATTCTTTCTTCCGTGGCAGTTCGTTTAGGTTTCTCGGCAAATCGGCATTGTTTGCCACTGCGATTTTTGAGCTGTTGCCTCAATTGAGTTTTTGGATTGCGTGAGGTTAGTCAGTTTTGCGCAAAGTCGCTTTGGAAGTTTTACTTTCGCTTTGAGTTTTCCGAAATTGATTTATCAAAATTTACAGGTTTCAAAGTAAACGAATGGCCACAAAGTTTGAATCAATTCGGGTTTTAAAACTCAAGCGGTTTATTGGTTTTTCAAATCGGATTAACCTCAATTTTGGTAAATCTAAGGTGCTGAAATTTAAGCTAACAAACTGCTTAAGCGGGATTCGCAATGCGTGGCATTTTCAGCATGCGGTGGGTTTCGTGATTAAGTCGGTGTGCGGTAGCTTTCGTAGTGCATTGCTCACCCCTTAGCAGGGCGTTATGCTTAATCACGTAAAATCAGTGGTTTATGATTTTTCTTTGTTCCCCAGGGTTGTTTGTTTCGAGATTTTCGGCAAGTCGGTTCCAGTGGGCGCTGTTTTCCGGACACTTACTCTTTGGCGCTAAAAACTCTGAGAATTGCCTCAATCAATTCTCGGGCAAGCGCGAGGTTAGGGCGGTTGGCTCAATCAGAAATCCATTTCTAGGTTTTCAAACTTCAAACCAGATTTGCCAAAATTCCGAGCCTGATTATCAAAACTATGAGTCATTTCGGTTTTCTACGTTTTGGCTTTTGTTTGTAAATCAAAGTCGAGCTAATCTTGGTTCTAGTAAAACGTAAACCATTGAAGCTTAAGCATAACAAGGCGTTTAAGCGGGATTCATGCCGCGTGGCATTTTTGGCATGCAGTGAGTGTTGGTGGTGAAGGTGGTCTGCGGAAAGTTGGTTTGTGCGGCATTCACCCCTTAACGCGGCGTTAGTACGGGTTTGACATCAAAGGTCATAAGTTTTGGTGTTTATCTGTTTTGGCGCTCGTCTTTACACCTTTCAGTTTGTACCTTTCACGTTCTTTCCGGTGGCACTATATGCGGAGTGTTCGCTTTGATTTCACCGTTTACGGTTTCTAACTCTTAGCCTATTTCTTTTGCGCTTCTTCATTTTCGTGGTGGCTTTTGAGAGAATCTCGATTACTTTTGGTGTTGCCGTC
>NZ_JAWPON010000006.1:0-67225 GCF_033344315.1 Vibrio sp. 2132-1
CTTTAAAATACAAAACGCCCGATGAAGTACATCGAGCGTTTTAGTTAAAAAGTGTCAACCCATATCAGGACGGGTCAAACGCTTTAACTGTTCCCAAACAAAAATCCCCCTGTATTGGGGGGATTTATTAGCGCTTATTTGAAAGCGCTCAATACATAGCAATACTAAAGAGAGATTAGGTTGCTGTATTTGGGTCGAGAGGGCTAATGTAGCCTTTTGGTTTTAGAGCCAACACGTCGCAATTTATTTTATCAATTACGTGCTCCGCTGTATTACCAATAAAGACAGCAGAAAGCCCTGTTCGCCCTGTGGTACCTAAAATAACCATTGCTGCGTTCAAGCGCTCTGCAGCTGCCGGAATGACATCTTCAGGTAAACCTTGCTCAACTATCGTTTGTTCTTCATCAAGACCATGTTTTTGGCGTAGTGCTTTCATAGCCGTTAAATGATGACCTCGCACTGCATCGGTATAAGTCGTTGGGTCAAATTCAGGAAGTTCAATCGTAATATTCGCCGGTGTAACGGGGTAGGCGTTAACAAGATATGGCTTGGCCTCAAGCCGAGTGGTGATTTCTTTTAATCGCTCGACCATCGTATCGTTGAGATCAATATGAGTCGGGTTTTCTGAGCCCACATGTACTGAGGCAAGGATACTTGCTTGTTCCGGCCAAGCAGCATTCTTGATAAGAAGCACTGGAATAGGGCATTTTCGCAACAAGTGCCAATCTGTCGGTGTGAAAATGACAGACTCTAAAACATCATGCTTACGTGTGCCTTTGATGACTAGGTCATGATCGCCTGCATAGACTTCAGCAATAATCGCCTCATAAGGGCGGTTGTGCCAGACAACACAAACATCAAAGTCGAAGCCATCGTTTAGGTATGGTTGAGCAATTTTACGCATCCACTGCTCACGCTGATGAATGACACCTCGACGCATAGCATCTCTTTCATCCACTGATAGCATTGACGTCATGTCATACGAGAAATCGTAAATGGATAAAAAGAAAGTGATTCGGCTTCTAGATACACTTTTCTGAGCTAATTGAACAGCTCTTGCAAGTGCGGGCTGCTCATCATTATTGATGTCAGCTACAACAAGGATCTTACTGTATATACTCATAACTAAGCCCACTTCTATTGCAAAACCAGATACTGAATGTAAATTAAATCAGTATTTTGGAGTACTCACCGTACATTTTTACTGTAGCTTAGTTTGGAGAACTTTTTGAGGACTTTCGAAAGGAATTTATGAGAAATATGATGTAGCTCATTTTCGAGCTACATCAATAATTAGGGTGTATTATTCTTTAGTTACACCAGCAAGTTCCATCAATGCATCGTGGTCTAAGATAGTGATATATTTACCTTTTACGCTTAGGATCTCAGATTTCTGGAAACGACCTAACAAACGACTGATCGTTTCGACTGTAAGACCAAGGTAGTTGCCAATATCACCACGAGTCATAGTTAAACGAAACTCTCTAGGGCTGAAGCCACGCTGAGAAAAACGCGTTGATAGGTTGTAAAGGAAAGCAGCTAGTCGCTCTTCTGCGTTCTTTTTAGAAAGAAGCAAAATCATTTCCTGATCACCTTTAATTTCGTTACTCATCAAACGCATGATTTGCTGGCGAAGCTTAGGCATTTTACCCGATAGATCGTCTAAAATTTCGTATGGGATTTCACATACCATCGACGTTTCGAGTGCTTGAGCAAAGCTAGGGTGGGAGTCACCAGTGATAGCATCGAAACCGACTAAGTCTCCAGCTAAGTGAAACGCTGTGATTTGCTCATCACCTTGCTCTGTGATCGTATAGCTCTTGATGGTACCAGAGCGGATAGCGTATAGCGATTTTAGCTCATCACCGGCCTTAAAAAGCTCTTGTCCTTTTTGAATAGGCTTCTTACGTTCGATGATTTGGTCAAGCTGGTCAAGTTCTGCCTCATTTAGAGTGAACGGGATACACAGTTGACTAATGCTACAATCTTGGCAATGAATGGCGCAACCGCCTGATTGGATACGCTTTGTTGCAGGTTTTTCAGAAATCATAACAACCTTTCACTATTTGATATACATCAATATTTTAGCATCGCTTAATCCTAAAGGGTAGCAAAAATGTCACCTCAATAGAGTTTAACGTTATATGAAACCGAGTAACGCTAAGGCTCCTACAGCGGTATACGTACCATAGCCAATAAGGATTAATGCTGAAATATTTCTAAATATTAATGATTTTTGTAATTTCTGAAAATGATTGGCACCGTATCCAATAATAAGCATTGCAGGTAGCGTTCCGAGCCCAAACGCAAGCATAATTAGGCCGCCGTTCATCGCACTACCAGAAACCGCCGACCAAGTAAGCGCTGAATAAACTAAACCACATGGTAACCAACCCCAAATAAAGCCAAATGGCAACGCGTGAAGAGGATGCTTTAATGGTAACAAACTCTTCCCTGCCGGCGAGATAAAGCGCCAGAGATACTGCCCTAGCTTTTCTATTAAAAGTAAGCCTTGCCACCATTTAGCAATATACAGCGCGACCAGGATCATGAATAACGCAGCAATCAGCCTTAACCAAGCAAGAGAGTGCGTTAACCCACTAAGCTCAGATAAACCTGATATAGCACCACCCACTAATGCACCTATTAAGGTATAACTGAACAATCGTCCGAGGTTGTAGAAGAGGGGGATAAGAGGGGTGGTTTTATTTTTAGCAGAAGAGCCCATGGTAAGTAGAGACGCGATACCACCACACATACCCATACAATGACCGGCTCCTACTAAGCCGATCATCAACGCACCGATAAAATCAGGAGTCATAAAGGTCGCTACTTTTTATCACTATTAGATTGGTCTTCTTCGTCGAGAAGAATGTTGTGCCCTTGCCGTTCAAGATCTTCAAACTGATCGCTTCTTACCGCCCAAAGAAAAACGGCGACAGCAACACAAACGAGAACGATAGCGATGGGAATCAATATATAAAGACTTTCCATGTTTGCTTTCTCTACTTATTTCTCTTTGAGCAGGCGCAAAGAGTTAGATACAACGATAATTGAGCTTGCAGACATGCCAACTACTGCAATGTAGGGAGCCACTAAACCTGCGACCGCCAAAGGCAAAATTAACAGGTTGTAACCCAAAGACCAAGCCAAGTTTTCTCGAATAATCTTTCTTGTACGCAGTGCAAGCAAACGTGCCTCTAGTAGCTTTTCGAGATTATCCCCAAGTAACGTCATATCTGCAGAAGCTTTAGCGACATCTGTACCACCGCCCATTGCGACAGAAAGGTGAGCTCCGGCGAGAGTCGGCGCGTCATTGATTCCATCACCAACCATCATAGTGATACTGTTTTCGTCCAAGCTCTTAAGGTATGCAAGCTTATCTTCTGGCTTTGCTGACGCGACGATGTGATCGATACCAATTTCATTCGCCACTGGTTGGGCGTTTGAAAGAGAATCACCAGTTAGCAGGGTTGTCTTAATTCCAGCGTCAGCAAAGCGTTGAATAAAGGCTTTGCTTTCTTTTCGGATAGGGTCGCGGTAGTAAAAGCTAGCGACATGCTTGCCATCAACCGACAGATAGACCGCCTGGCTTTCACCACTTTCTTTGCCTTGAACAAAAGCAGCACTACCTATCTTAACGATTTTGCCATTCCATATCCCTTCAATCCCTGACCCAATCACGTTTTGCACATCAGACACGATAAAGTCATCATTGGTGAAAGTTGCAAAAGAACGAGCGATAGGGTGGTTTGCATGAGCCTCTAAAGCTGCAGCTAGTGATAGACAATCTTTCTGTGGGAGATCACTAAGTACCTTTGTTTCACAGATCTCAATATCACCTTTCGTTAGAGTGCCTGTTTTATCTACAACTAAGTGGTTGATCTTACATAATGTCTCAAACACATGGCCTTTACGAAGTAAAATGCCAAAATTACCCATTCTAGAGGTAGCACAAGTGAGTGCGGTCGGTGTGGCCAGAGATAGCGCACATGGACACGTAGCGACTAACACAGACAGCATGATCCAAAACGCATCATCTGGTTTTGTTTGATGCCAGTAAAACCAAGTACCAGCAGAGATAATAAGAATCACACCAACAAAGTAACGGGCGACAATGTCTGCAATTTCCGCAATTTTAGGTTTGGAGTGTTGAGCTTCATCTTGTAAACGCACGATGTTAGAAATCATTGAATCGGCCTTTGAGCTTACTACCTCAAGTTCAAATGATTCGTCTCCGTTTAGCGTTCCCGCATAAACAATATCGCCTTCTCGTTTCACAACGTGCACTGACTCACCCGTTAGCATGGATTCATCAATATGAATACGGCCTGAAATAACTTTACCGTCAGCGGGGATATGTTCACCAGGTAGAACGCGAATACGATCGCCAACTTTTAGCGTCTTCACGGGTATCTGATCACCGTCCAGCGTTGTAGCAATTGCCGGAATCAACTTAAGAAGGTTACCACTCGCTGCAGCAGCTTTGCGACGAGCGCGCATCTCTAAGAATCGACCTACTAACAAAAAGAAGGTAAACATCGAGATAGATTCAAAGAAGACTTCGCCTTGTTCAGTTACTGTTGCAACTAAACTTGCAACATAGGCAAAGATCAACGCGATAGAAACCGGGACATCCATACCAAGGGTTCGGCCTTTGATACTGCGCCATGCGTTTAAGTAAAATGGAAGAGCGGAATAAAGCAAAACAGGAGTAGCAAAAATCAAACTTACCCAACGAAAGTAACTTTTAAACTCTGGCTCTAAATCACCAAAGACTTCGAGATACAGTGCAACGGCGAGCATCATGACCTGCATGGTTGCTAAACCTGCAATACCTAGCCGATATAGATATTGCTTCATCATTCGATGGTAAGAGGCTTCTTGCTTATCTGCTTCAAAAGGTGCAGCTTTGTAACCAAGTTTATGAATAACGGAAAGGAGCTCGCTTAACCGTACCTGAGTTTTATCCCAGGCTAGTAACGCTCGATTGGTGGTTGTATTAACACGAATAGATACCAACCCGGCTGTATTGGAAACTTGCTTTTCGATTAACCACGCACAAGCAGCACATGAAACGCCTTCTAAAGAAAGGGTTACTTCAGAAACATTTTCGCGATTTCGTACGAATTCAGATTGTACATCCGCATTGTCATAATGAATTAAAGCTTGGAGTTGCTCTGGTACTAGATCTGCCTTTTCTGCAGGCGCAGTGCGGTATTGGTAATATGATACAAGACCACTATCGACAATAGTCTGCGCCACAGTTTCGCAGCCCGGACAACACATGTCGCGAATTTCACCCAATATTTCTACTTTGAAATCCGTGTTGGCTGGTACATCTTCACCGCAGTGATAACAGGATTTACACATATGCTTACTTCATTAACGGTGTTGAAGAGGCAGGAAACTCAACTTTACCTTGGATCATCCATTGCTTGTCGTGTGGTTGTAGTTCAACAAACCATGGTCCTTGAATAGATTCCTCAGCTTTTAGTCGGTAATTACCAGATGCATCCGCTGTTACAAGCTTTGTGAAGTCACGATCAGGAAGAGTACGATGAGTGAAAGTGGCCGTTAGAGCAGGGTAATGAGGTAGCTTCCCTTTAGCGAAAACAATCACAACATTGTTATTTTCAGAGGAAATCTCAGCGTTAAGACCTAGGTCACGAGCGACATTCATTTTACTAATGTCGATATTAATGCCTTTGCCTTTTTTATAGTAATCCTCGGCGACTAAAGAAACAGAGTTGTTCGAGAAAACGACCACAGTAATCACAGTCCAAACTACGACAGTAAGAGGAAGGATGATTAGGAACCACGGCCAAAATTGTTTATACCAAGGCTTTACCATAAAAAAGTTCTCAACAGCTAAATGAAAAAATGTAAGGCGTTAAATTTAAAGGAAAGACAGCCCCTATGAAAGGGGCTGTTATTGCTATGTTACGTAATATCTCAGTTACTTACTCTCTGAGTTACTTAAACTCCAGACATATGAGGCAACGAGCTGAACTTTATCTTCACCCAAAATGTCTTTCCACGCAGGCATTACGCCTGAGCGTCCGTTCATTACGGTTTCTGTTACAGCTGCACGAGAGTCACCAAATAACCAGTCTTGGTCTGTAAGGTCAGGCGCACCGACTGCAGGGTTACCCTTACCATCGGTACCATGACAAGCAGCACACACTACGAAGCGTGCTTTACCTGCCGCGGCTTCACGAGCATTTACTTTACGACCAGATAGACTAAGTGTGTAACTTACAACTTCTTGAACACCTTGCTCACCAAGGGCATCTTTCCATGCTGGCATTTGACCAATACGGCCGTGCATGATGGTTGTAACGATCGCTGCTGGCTCGCCACCATATAGCCATGCATCATCAGTCAGGTTAGGGAAGCCTTTCTGACCACGTGCATCAGAGCCATGGCATTGAGAACAGTTTTGCAAAAACAAACGCTGACCAACTTTTAATGCTTCAGGATCTTGCGCAATTTCAGGAATTGGGCGTAGACCACTGTCATTGTGCGCAAGTTTACGGAATGCTTCGCCGAAGTAAGCGTCGGCATCATCCAGTTCTTTTGCATATTGGTTTAGTTGCTTGTTCTCTTGTGCTGCAGCGATGGCTTCTTTTGACTCTTCTAGTGAGCGAACGGTTTGAGCCGAACTCTGCCAGTTTAAAAAGCCCTTGAAGCTACCTAGACCTGGGAATAGGGCAAGGTAAACTGCTGCGAACACAAATGTGCTTACAAACAGGTAAGTCCACCACTTTGGTAGAGGGTTGTTTAGCTCGCGAATACCATCGTACTCGTGGCCCATGTCTTCCCCTTCCTCGACGCCCATTTTATCTTTAGCGCACCAAGTCAGGAGAATCGCACAGCCTACTAGCGTACCGACAGTAATCACGATAATCCAGAGACTCCAGAATGTAGTCATTACTTCTTCACTCCTTGGTTATTAGGGGTCTTTTGTTCTTCGTCAGCAAACACCAAGTTGGCATCTTCTTCAAAGCGTGCTTTACGCTTTTTACTAAATGCCCACCATACGATGCCAATAAAACTAGCGAAGAGTACAACGGTATAAATACTATGAATTGTACCGAAATCCATATGATCCCCTTACTTCATTGCATGACCAAGAGACTGAAGGTAAGCGATGATTGCATCCATCTCTGTTTTACCTTCTACTTCTTTAGCCGAATTCGCGATCTCTTCATCAGTGTATGGAACGCCGAACTGATCACGAAATAGCTCAAGTTTCTTCTGAGTTAGCTTACCGTCTAAAACGTTTTCAGCTAGCCACGGGAAACCTGGCATGTTTGACTCAGGTACAAGCTCACGAGGATCTAACAGGTGAACACGGTGCCATTCGTCAGAATAACGACCACCAACACGAGCTAAATCCGGGCCTGTACGCTTAGAGCCCCAAAGGAATGGGTGTTCCCAAACACTCTCACCAGCAACAGAGTAGTGACCGTAACGTTCAGTCTCTGAGCGGAAAGGACGAACCATCTGGCTGTGACAGACGTTACAACCTTCACGGATATAGATATCACGGCCTTCCATCTCCAAAGGAGTGTAAGCGCGCAGATTTTCTACAGGTTCAGTCGTTTGCTTTTGGAAAATCAGAGGAGTGATCTCTACAAGAGCACCCCAACTGATAGCAAACACGATAAAAATAGCCAACAAACCGACATTACGTTCTAAGATTTCATGGCGATTATTAGAATTATTACTCATTCTTAAATCTCCTTATGCCGGATGTGGGATAGCTTTTAGGCTTTCTTTAGGTGCACTTACCGTTTTGTACGTGTTGTATGCCATTAGGAACATACCAGATAGGAAGATAAATCCGCCTAGGAAACGTACAAAGTAGAACGGATAAGACGCTTCTACAGATTCAACAAAACTGTAAGTTAGCGTACCGTCAGAGTTAACCGCGCGCCACATAAGACCTTGCATTACACCAGAGATCCACATCGCAACGATGTAAAGAACGGTACCGATTGTTGCTAGCCAGAAATGCACATTAACTAGACCAACAGAGTACATACGCTCTTGGCCAAATAGGCGAGGTACCAAGTGATATACAGAGCCGATAGAAACCATCGCAACCCAACCTAACGCACCAGAGTGAACGTGACCAATGGTCCAGTCTGTGTAGTGAGAAAGTGCGTTAACCGTCTTAATCGACATCATCGGGCCTTCAAAGGTAGACATACCGTAGAACGACAGTGAAACGATTAGGAAACGTAGGATAGGGTCATAACGAAGCTTATGCCATGCACCAGATAACGTCATAATACCGTTGATCATACCACCCCAAGAAGGAGCAAATAGAACCAGCGACATAACCATACCTAGAGACTGAGTCCAGTCTGGTAGCGCTGTATAATGAAGGTGGTGAGGGCCTGCCCAAATATATAGAGAAATAAGTGCCCAGAAGTGAACGATAGATAGACGGTAAGAATAAACAGGACGTTCAGCTTGTTTAGGAACGAAGTAGTACATCATACCTAGGAAACCAGCGGTCAGTAGGAAACCTACCGCATTGTGTCCATACCACCACTGAACCATCGCATCTACTGCGCCCGAGTAAATCGAGTAAGATTTACCAAGTGACACAGGAATAGCCATGCTGTTCACGATGTGAAGTACTGCTACTGTGATAATAAAGGCACCGAAGAACCAGTTTGCCACATAAATATGTGACGTGTTTCGCTTCACTAGTGTGCCGAAGAACACCACCGCATATGATACCCATACTAGCGCAATTGCGATATCAATAGGCCATTCTAGCTCAGCATACTCTTTACCCGATGTTAAACCGAGAGGCAAAGTAATGGCTGCTGCCAGGATGATTGCTTGCCAACCCCAAAAGGTGAAGGCAACGAGTGGGCCACCAAAAAGACGTGTTTGACATGTGCGCTGTACAACATAATAAGACGTTGCGAACAGAGCACTGGTACCAAACGCAAAAATTACCGCATTAGTATGCAGTGGACGTAAGCGACTGTACGTCAACCACGGCGTATCAAAGTTTAGCTGTGGCCAAACTAATTGAGCGGCAATCAAAACACCAACAGCCATACCAACTATGCCCCATAAAATGGTCACAAGGGTAAATTGGCGAACGACTGTATAGTTGTAGTTTTGTTCAAGCTGCTTTACTTGGCTCATTTGCATGCTTCCAATTTCTAATTAACTACACTTTTACTTCCAACACGACTTGCGTCGTAACACCACCCAAGTAAACTCTAGAATTCAAGTGTTATCATCACCTTATTTCCATTGCTGACTTTAATAAAAAGTGGCATTTTCAGCGTGACACTATACTTGAATTAACAATTCAATGACAGGGTAGTAACCTTACTGGACCTCTGGAAATCATTTTTTATTTAAAAAGTTTGAAGTTTGTAACAAGGATATTAGTAATTATGCCTGCACAAAAGTTAACAAAGGCGCGACTTGCACAAATCTTAATCATGCTCAGTGTTTTAATAGGCGCATTTTTCTGGCGTACCTTTACACACGAGAGTATTAATAGCGTTGACTGTTCACAAAAAGAACGATGCGATGTAACAATTGAAGGAGAAATAATCACGATTAATCGTGACTCAATGGGAATTTCGCTCGAAACGACAGAAAGTAGCACTCTAAAAATTGATCTAAATCAATCTGGTAATTTTATCAATCTCAACGAGAAGCATAAGTCAGTAGAATGGGACATCATGCCTGAATCGAAAAAAATCACCTTTAAAAAAGGTGAAAACATTGTTGTAGTTCAATTATAAATACGATCTATCACGAGATAATCGTAACTTATTAATGAAATTAACACCTTCTTACCTAGAGAAAATTGGTTGGAATGGTATAACAGCAGAGTGATATCCAATTATAAAATCGTATGCATTGCCAATCAGTTTTTACTCATATTAAAGATGAAGACTCAGCGATAAAAACGCTCAGGTCCGAATTGACACAACAGAGCTTGTCTTACGTGATGTGTTACTACACGGAAGAATACAATTTTGAGTTGATTCGAGAAGCGTTTCTTGCGCATTTTCCTGGTGTGCCTTTTCATGGCGCCAGTTCATGTCAAGCCGTAATGACAGATCAGGGCTTTCATACAGGCCCAGTAATTGCGGCACTTGCTGTTTATGATACAGGTCCTCATGCTTATGGTACTGGTATTTCTAATCACAACTCAGGTGACAGCGTCACCAAGGCTTTGGATATGGCCCTTGAGAACGCAAACCGTGTAGGAGAGGTACCAAACTTAATTCTACTTCATGCTACACCAGGGCAAGAGGAATCAATCATTGCGTCTATAGATGAAAGATTTGGAACTCTAATTCCAATTATTGGTGGTTCGGCCGCTGATAATAACATCGCTGGGAAATGGTCTGTGATAACCGCCCAAGGCTCTCAAACTTCAGGTTTAAGCTTAACTCTCTTTTACTCCTCTCAACCTGTTGATATCGCTTTTAGCGCTGGGCATACACCAACTAATATCAAAGGTGTTGCAACCAAGACCAACGATAGATGCTTACTTGAAATTGATAATGAACCTGCGCTCAATGTTTATAGAAGGTGGACAAATCACCAGGATAACCAAGTAGGTAAAGATAATATGCTGTTTACAAACTCGAGTGCTTATCCATTAGGGCGGATCGCAGGTCATCTCTATGATCGCCCATATTACAAGTTATCCCATCCGATCCGTGAGACGCCAGATGGTGGAATCGAGTTGTTTACACGAATAGAAGAGGGTGACGAGCTCACATTAATGAAAGGAAGTCGTGAGCATCTCGTTGCGCGCGCTGCAAAAGTCGTCAATGCCGCTTTTAACCAAAAATTAGAAGAGTCTCGAAAAATTGGAGTGATAAATATCTTTTGCGCAGGTCCCATGTTGCACTTAATGCAAGACATGAATAGCGTTTGTGAACAAATTAACCAAGAACTAGAACATTTGCCTTTTATTTGCCCTTTTACTTTCGGCGAGCAAGGTAGATTTATTGGTGGTGAGAATGGACATGGAAACCTGATGATTTCATCGGCTATATTCCATAAACCTTATGAAAGATAAATACTTAGACATATATCAACAGGAAGCGCTTCAAGAAGCGTTAGTTGAGCTAAAGCAGGCTAGACAAAGAGAACGACTACTCGCTGATGAAAACAAGGCCATTCTTTCCGCGATATCTGCGATGAGTGAGGCAAAGAATCGGCATGAGATATTTACGGGATTAAACAATGTCCTCAAAAAGTACATCAACTTCGATGATTTTATTGTACTGACTCGCGATGGTGAGCGATATCCCTTCAGGACATTGATATCAACTAATAGCGTATTTGACAATGTATCCTGGTTACACGGTAACACCTATCAAAGAGCTCTCAATGGTGAATGCATTCTACTGTTCGAGCCAGATAAACTCGCTGAGTTTGTTAACTTAAACAGCTTTATAAAAAGCCATGTAAACTCGGTCGTTTTAACTGGTATACGTTCAGAAGTAACGCAAACCGTAATCCTACTTATTGGAGCTCAGAAAGGGCACTTTAGCATAGAGAATAAGGAAACCTTGAGGCGGTTTCGTCCCTTAATTGAAAGGGCGGTCATTGATATCGAGACCAAAGAGAAGTTACAACGTATCGTTGAGGTAAGAACAACTCAGCTCGCTAAAGCAAGAGAAGAAGCAGAGCTTGCGAACCGCTCTAAGTCGGAGTTCTTAGCGATGATGAGCCATGAAATAAGAACCCCTTTAAATTCCGTTCTTGGAATGCTAGATATACTGAAGCAATCAACCTTGTCAGAAGAACAAATTGATGCGTTGAGCCAAATGGAGTGCTCTGCAGAGTTACTTCTCGCGATAATCAGTGACATTCTTGATCTCTCTAAAATCGAGTCTGGTCGCTTTCAGCTCAATGAACAATGGATTAATTTAAGAGACACTGTCACTTTTGTTATTTCTCAGCAAAAACAAATAGCTAAGAAGAAAAATCTCCAATTTAAACTCAACTGTACTGTCACTAATGACAAACAATTTTGGATTGACTCCACGCGGTTATCTCAAATCCTGTTTAATCTAATAGGGAATGCAATAAAGTTTACAGACGAAGGTGAAGTAAAAGTTTCTGTATCTGAGCAAGATGCTGAACTTGTGATCTCAATATCTGACACTGGAATTGGTATATCTAAAGCAAAGCAAGAGCACTTGTTTACGGCATTTCATCAAGGAGACCGTTCCATCACGAGACGCTTTGGTGGTACAGGACTGGGACTCGCAATAACCAAGCATTTAGTTGAAATGATGCGTGGCAAGATTGCCGTTAAAAGTGATGAGCATGTTGGTTCAACCTTTACGATTTCGATTCCAGTTTTGACTCGTTGTAATCAAAATCGTCCAGTTAGAATCGAAACCAATCAACCGACAAAAGCAATGGAACTTCTCGTCGTAGAAGATACCGAGTCGAATCAGTTCGTAATAAAGCTTATCTTAAATAAGCTTGGCCATAATGTTCATATCGCAAGCCATGGAGCAGAGGCATTAACATTTTTAGAAGAGAATGAGGATTTAATCGATTTGATTCTCATGGATGTCTCGATGCCAGTGATGGATGGAATTACCGCAACAAGACTTATTCGAGATAAAGGTCTCAGGACCCCAATTATAGCGTTAACTGCACATGCGCTAGAAAGCGATAGAGATAAATGCCTGGATGCCGGTATGGACGGATTCATTTCCAAGCCAGTTAGAAGACAAGATATCTTTGAAGCTATACAGTCATTTCAATAAGCAAAAAGGCGTTAATATAGATCTTAACAATCGATAGATTATTAAGATCTATATTAAGTATTTTATGGTAAATAACCATTATGTTTAATACTTACAGTAAGGCCCTTAAATTTAAAATCTGCAGGGGAATAGGAGCATACTCAGACAGCATTTAGCGTACAGCAATATTTAATTTAACATAATATACATAATGCGCACTAATAGTGTAAGCCCAAAGCGATAATGTCCTAGTATTTCCAAGTGAATCTGTCCTATGTTTGCTTGGAGGTATCTAGGAAGTTAGTTACGATGAACTACCATGAATTGCAACGTTTCTCCAGTATCCAAGGTGTGTTAAACAATAAGTTAAAGTGCCGAGAAGCCACATCCATTCTTGGAATAAGCTACCGGCACTTGTCTCGCATACTTTATGCCGTAGCAGAACCTCATCCTAGCCCAAATCACGCAGCACATCAGATTGTGATGAGAAACGGTAAGGTAACTGCGATGATTGATGCAAAATTACAAATGTTAGAATTTGGTATAGGGATTAATGATGCAATTAATGGTGTTTGGTTACCTAGATCCAGTGCTTATAAAGATCACTACACTACTCCAAAAGCTCCACCTCATTCACGAATACATGGTACAAATTATCAGAACTGGATTGGCACGCTTGGAAGAATTAGGCATAGTGAGAATGTATTTAAGTCCACACTGCTGAACTGCTTAACTGCTTAACTGCTGAAAAAGCAAATACAAGATGGTTCTCATCCTGAGAAAATTCTGGAGAAGAAAGATGCTAACTGGAAACCTACTGTATGACTGTATACAAATTAAAAAGTAAACCTCGAGAATTTAAGGTCTTAGAGCATGACCCTTATAAGCGAGCTCTCGATTCAGATGACTTTAAGTTGTTAAGACGACTTCGAAGAGCCCCTGTTGATTCAACCAGCTTGAGAGATGTTTGGGTAAATGAATATGCAACATTTACTCAACACTTTAAATCTGCTGAAGCAATCCCAGACATATCTAAATGGAGAACATTTCTTGTCTTGAGAGAAAATGCATATCAGGTAGTACGAGATGTAATTGATTCTGACGGTGAGTTCTTACCGATTACAATCGATGATGAAAGTTTTACCGTGTTCAACGTGATGTCCTTTGGAGAAGAAGACAAGCAGAAAATCAAATTTGAAGACATTGACGGAGAACAAGGATTATTAGAGAAACTGGCATTTATAGAAAGCGATCTTTCAAATAAATATGTCTTTAAATCAAAAGGTGAAGGTTGTACGTCAATTTATTGTGATGACAAACTCATATCGTTATGTGAAGAGCACAATTTAAAGGGACTTTCGTTCGATACAAATCTACTCGATGTATTTGAAGATTAATTCATCAGAATTTTTGTATTAGTTCAGACTAGATCTGAGACTCCAATTTGAAAAGAAGAGAGTTACCCACTTTGATTAAAGGTGCTTAATCACTAATCAAAGACAATAATTTGTGGTTATGCTTACGAAGCAAATCAAATCTCTTATTGAAAATTGATGCGCGCTTAGTCCTCGACTTACTGGCGTGTTCTTCTGTAAGCACCTGAATCAATCTATGTATGGTGATGATGGCCAACTCACTGAATTTGCCATTCAACGGCATAACTGTTACTAACTTAAGCGCTACCAAACTAAAAAGCCTTTCATACTCGCCTCGTACAACAGCAAAAATCAGCTAAACGCTCTAATCGCTCCGCAACGAAATCTGCCAAAAATCACGAGCTCAGTTCACTCGCTCTTAATCAAGGCGTTCTGAAACATTTATAAGCCTGTGGTTATATGGAGGCGAATGTACTTTTCGGGGTATTTGTAACGATAGCGTTTTCCTTTCTTCAAGTTGGACTTAACGTACCTACACACTTTTTGGTCACCACTGCTGGTTACTCTTTTTATTACTGCGTTTTTACTTTTGTGCTCCATTTCTATCATGACGTCACAATAACCTTGATAGCCATCAAACTTATTGTCTACTTTCTTTTGAAGCTTAGTCTTAATCTTTTTAGCCAACAGGTTCGTTTCTGAATCGTCAGCAAAAACTGAATTACTTGCAAAGATCAATACCATTAAAGTTACAACGTATCTCATCGTTTTGGTCCGTTTATGTTGTTGATTGTTCGATGATAAGTAATTTTTCTGTAGATACGAAAATGGGACGCCACATTGCGTCCCATTTAACATGATGAAGTAACTGATATGTAATTAAGCGCGCTTCTTGCCTTTGTTTGCTTTGAAGCCCTGGTGCGGAAAAACGTTACGAATCCTCTGTTGAACTTTTTTGGGAATGCCTTTGGAAAAGCTTAAGCGCATTCCTGTTCGTTGGCTATACACCTTCATTTCACCAGTAAACGGGTTATGCTCACTAATATCCTGTAAGTTGTGTTTGAAAGAAGGAGGTAGATGCCCTTTTACGTTACTAATATGGCCATTATCGAACTTTACTTTTAACACCGGCCTATCGACTGCGATCAACCAAAAGATCACGATGGCTGCAATTAAGATTACATATAACATTTGGCACTTCCTATCCTAGCTAGATAGCAATTTACTCAAATCCTCTTTAATTGAGGTAACTTTTTGACTCGCTTTTTCACTTCTCGACGCTTCGGAAAGCAAATATTCAATTGCGTCAGATAACGTACAACCAAGTTCATTCGCTCTACTAGAAAGCTTTTCCCAAACTCGGTAATCTAAATCAATGGATTTCTTCTTTGTATGGACTTGCTCTGCATTGAAGTGACGTTTCCGTTTCGCTCGGATAGCCTGCTTGAGTTTATTATCTAACTCTTCTGACATGTGGTTTTCTATCCAAGCTAAGACAAGTGTAGGCTCGTGTTCAAGGCGTTTTAGTTCTGCGACCGCTGCATCTGCTTCGCTTGTATCAATATGTCGGGTAATCGCTTCACCATCTTTCCATTTTTTGATGAGATACTTCCATTTCCACCCACATTCTAGATTCTCAAGCTGTTGATATTTCATTTGTTCCGACCCATAAACATAACCTAGTGACAGCGTAACCCAGATGGTTTACTTGGGCAAATAAAACTCTTAGAAGTATCGATGTTGATCACTCATTTGTCTAAGTATTGTTCATTGAGAGTTGAATGCCGAGAGCAAACCAAATTGGTGCTAGGGTGTTATAGTCCGTTTCGTTATAATGTCGGCAAGATTGAATTACGATGAATTTTAATGAACCAACTTAATTGGCAAGACGTAACACCTTCACTTGAGCAGTACGAAGCACTTTTAAAGTCTGCACCTTCGTTACCAAAGAAGTCTTTTACTGATCTCCAACCGAGAATGTCGGCAACGATATCTCGTTTTTCAAAAATTTCCGGATTGACGCGAGTACTACTCATTAACTGCGTAGATAATTCTGTATATAGAGAGTTCATCAGTAAAGCTCTTCAGAGCCAGTCTAACGCTGCGATAGTTTTGTCGGAATCACTTGATGCCAAACGTTTATTTGACCGTTACAGTGTTGATGTAAGTGGTGATATTGCCTTCCAACCTGGTTTAATTTCACAGGCAGATAACGGTTACTTAATAGTACCGGCTAATCTAATTTTGGCTAACCCAGGGCTTTGGCCAAATATAAAGTCTGCAATTCAACAAAACCTTATCGAGCCACTGAACCTAAGCCCTACTCGTTTACCTACTTCAGTACCGCAAGCTAAAGCTTATGATGTAAAACTGATTGTAACAGGAGAAAGAAGTCAGTTAGCAGAGCTAGAATACATCGATGAAGACTTCTGTTCTGGCTTTGCCATGTATACGGAAGTTGAAGAAGATATTCATCTGTCAGAGCAGAATTTGACAGATTACTTTGGTTTAGTGAACTGGATATGTTCTCAATATCAGCTGCCTCACTTAACTGAATGTGGTTTTAGAAGATTGTTGCTAGCCGGTATGAGATTTACTGAAGATCAACATTATCTGCCTTTAGGAGTAATGTGGCACTCTCAACTTCTAACGCTTGCTAGCCAGTTCAGTGATGGCCACGCATTAGATTACAAGTCGTTAGATAAAGCGATTGACGATAAGTATTACCGAGAATCTTACCTTCCTCAGCGTGCCGTGTACGATATTTTAGATGGCCAAGTCATCATTGAGACAACTGGGGAACAAGTTGGTCAAATCAATGGCCTAACCGTTATTGATATGGCTGGGCACCCTGTCAGCTATGGTGAGCCTGCACGAATATCTTGTGTAATTCATTTTGGTGATGGCGATGTTTCCGATGTTGAGCGCAAAGCTGAGCTTGGAGGCAATCTACATGCAAAAGGCATGATGATTATGCAAGCTTTCTTGAGCTCTGCTCTGAAACTGGATGAACCACTGCCTTACTCAGCCTCCATCGTATTTGAACAGTCTTATAGTGAAGTTGATGGTGACAGCGCATCTCTTGCAGAACTTTGTTGCTTGGTGAGTGCTTTATCTGAATCTCCAATTAATCAACAAGTTGCGGTTACAGGAGCTGTTGATCAGTTTGGTCGAGTGCAAGCCGTCGGTGGCTTGAACGAAAAAATTGAAGGCTTTTATCAGGTTTGTAAACATCAAGGTTTTACAGGAAATCAAGGTGTTGTGATGCCAAAATCAAACCTTAAACACCTTGCATTACATAAAGATGTAATAGAAAGCATTAAAAATGGTGAGTTCCATATTTGGTCCGTTTCTACCGTAGATGAAGCTATTCCGATTGTAATGAATAAACCTTTTAGAGGTGAAGACGATAGCATTATTGGCAAAATAGCGGAACGTATTGAAAACTTTGAAAGACATGAGCATCCAGAAGGAATTGTGCAGCGCATCAAAAACTGGTTTGTCTAGTACTGATCGGAGTTGTTTAGCGTACACGTGTTCACTAAGATGCAGCTATCAAAAATTGGAGTAATTGATAATGCAAAACAAACGTGATTCTTATAACCGTGACGATCTACTTGCTTCTAGCCAAGGCGAACTGTTTGGGCCTGGTTACCCTCAGCTTCCTGCGCCAAACATGCTAATGATGGATCGTGTTACTAAAATGTCTGAGACTGAAGGCGATTTTGGTAAAGGTTTGATCTTGGCGGAATTGGATATTACTCCAGATTTGTGGTTCTTTGACTGCCACTTCCCTGGCGACCCTGTAATGCCGGGTTGTCTTGGCCTTGATGCGATGTGGCAACTTGTTGGTTTCTTCCTTGGCTGGGTTGGTGGCAAAGGAAAAGGTCGTGCTCTGGGTGTTGGCGAAGTGAAGTTTACAGGTCAGATCCTGCCAACAGCGAAAAAAGTGACGTACGAAATCCACATGAAACGCGTTGTAAACCGTAAGCTTGTGATGGGTTTGGCTGACGGTCGTGTATGTGTGGACGGCAAAGAAATCTACGTAGCAAAAGATTTGAAAGTTGGCTTGTTCCAAGACACTTCAAGCTTCTAATCACGATTTTAATCGATTTATTAAGGCTCCTATTTAAGAGCCTTTTTGTTATCGAGTGTTAACCTACTTCCCTATGTCCCTATAATGTAGAAAAGGCTCCGTAGAGCCCTTTCGAATCCTTCTTTTTGTATGTGGAGAGTTTATTTGTAGAGACCAGATTGTCTTTCATCTCTGGCATCACGCCAACCACCTAACCAATACGACCGAGCATCAACTTGTTGATATGGGCAAGCCTCTTGAGACCTTCCATTCAATCCAGCTTTGTAGCCTTGAGATTGAGCTCGTTCTAGGCGATCACGCTTTTGTCTCTTCATAGTTAATTCCTCATACAGGTCCATTTACTAACGTACAGCTGTTATTGTGAAACTTTGATGGAGTTTTTATGACTCCACTTATAAGAATCGATCAAAGTAGGCAATTTCTCAAGGCATAAAAAAAGCAGAGACTCAAATGTGTGAGCCTCTGCTTGATTTAAAAATTACTGACGATTTTTAACTATTTTCTACGGAACCCAAACAATCCAAGCATGGTCAAAGCTAACCAACCAAGGCCTGCACCTTGACGCTCTGTCGTCGTTGAGTCAATGCTTCGAGATACGATGTCGTCCTTAGTTGCGTCAGCAATAGGTACTAGTTTGACTGCTACAATTTGCTCTTCAGAGCTACATGTCGCATTGTTTGCTGTTGTACTATAACCACCTGCACATTTCATAGCAGTACCAGAGATCACACCTGCATCATTGATATCAGTTGCGTCGATAATACGGAACTGATTGTTTTGTTCAGAGTAATCACCGCCGTTAGTCAAACTGTCTAGGAACCAAGCTTTTCCATTGAATAATGTTGCAGCACGTTCACTAGTCTCGCCACCTACGCTATATGGATAGATAAAACCGCGCTTACGACGTGGCTTGCCATCGTCTTCACGAGTCGTTTCTGCATCAAGTTGCCCGACGATTTCATTGTAAGAGTTGATACCGCCCATCTTACCGCCCGCACCGCTAAAGAAAATGCCAGTAGTTGGGTAAAAAGCGCTAATAGAATCCTTACGAACATCATCTACGATAAAGAGACGATTCGGAGCAGAGCCCGTTGGCATTAAGTATCCGCCCGAACGTTTTGCTTCACCAATAGCAACAAAATTAGAGTTAACGTCGGTTAATCGTGAGTTTGTATGAACCGTATCATCACCCTCGCGCTGTCTAGCTCCTACAACAACTTTGTTTTTCCAAGTTGCGTTTTCAACGCTACCTTCGGCTTCTAGAGTTCCGACAAAAACAGTCGCATTCAGGTAGTTATCATCACTGTAAGTGTTGTAACCTACGCCATAGACCGTAGTTCCATCAGTGACAAGGTCACGCATGCTCCCTTGAGCTAACCTTTCTCCATCTTTAGATGTGCCACTTGGCCAAGCCAATTCACTGACGGTTCCGCTTTGATCCCAAATCGCTGCTTTTGATGTGTGGTGAGATCCATTGGTATTGCTTGCTGTTCGAGAAACACTGCCAACAGTAAAATTGCCGTCTGTGCTCCAAGCATGGCTTTGCACAACACTTGCGTCACCATCGCCAGTAAGAATATTTGGCTCTACTGGTGCAACTACGGTATTTCGTGTTTCTAATGTAGAAGTATTTTCTGTGCTAACTTTACTCTGATTACCGACAGCTGCACCATCCTCGGTAAGCTGGTTGATAACATTGTTATATTCATTTTTATAAGCAGCAGAATCTTCTTCTATGAACGCTAACGCATTAGAAGTAAAGTCTTTACTACGTTCTTTATTCCACGGCGTCCAGTTTACTGAAGCCCAAGAGTCACAGGTGGAATAGCGAAGCTGGTTGTAACAGTAACGCTCAAAGTCTTTGAGTTCTTGGATGTAATAAAAGCCAGCGTCTAATCCGAATGGGATTTCTTCACGATAGCTGTTCCCATCCACGGCTTGTGTCGCTGAAATCGGTGTAGTGCGAGTTTCCATTGCAAGTTTAAACTGCTCTGGCGTGCAGTTTGCTGCTGCATCAAAGCAGCCTAAAGCGAAAGGTGAACCTGTTGAAGGATCTGTACCTGCGTCGCCCTGTTGAATTGCAACCCCGTAAGCCGTTTGGTAGTCACCGTTTGAACCATGATCCTGAGGTGAAACCTCAACAACTTGATACAATGCCGCCTGTGCGTTCATTGTGGTACCAACCATCATTGCAATGGCGGTCAATTTGAATTTATTACTACAATTCATTGAATTCTTAACTATCCTGTTGCATTGCTTCGAGTTCTTCCCATCTCTCGAATGCGATTTCCAACTCCTGCTCTAGTGCAGCAAGCTGTTCCAATACCGGCTGAGTTTGCTCTACAGGTTTAGCAAAGAACTCTGGATCGTTCACTTGCTCCTGAAGGCTCTCGATATCCGACTCTAATTGTTCAAGTTTAGCTGGTAGAGCCTCTAATTCTCTTTGCAGCTTATACGATAACTTCTTCGAATTGTTCTTAGGTTGCGTAGTTTTGGGAGTTTCCTCAACCACTTTCTCTTTCTTCGTTGGTTTTTCAACCTGACTGCGCGAAGCAAGAACTTGGTCACGCTGCTGTTTAGCATCATGATAACCACCAACGAACTCTTCGATTATACCGTTACCCTCAAAAATCCAGCTGGTTGTTACTGTGTTGTCTACGAACTCACGGTCGTGACTCACTAACAATAATGTACCCTGATAATTGGCAAGCATTTCTTCTAAAAGTTCCAACGTTTCGATATCCAAATCGTTAGTTGGTTCATCAAGAATAAGTAAGTTGTTTGGTTTCAACAAGATACGGGCTAGCAATAATCGGTTTTTCTCACCACCAGAAAGTGCCTTAACCGGGGTTCTGGCGCGCTTAGGTGCAAATAAGAAGTCTTGAAGGTAACTCAGCGCATGACGCTGACGCCCCCCAACCATTACTTCTTGTTTCCCATCCGCTAAGTTATCGATCACTGTCTTTTCTGGATCCAAAATCTCTCGGTACTGATCAAAGTACGCGACTTCTAATTTTGTTCCGCAGTGTAAACGACCAGACTGCGCTTCCAATTGCCCTAATAGCAATTTAAGTACCGTACTCTTACCGCAGCCATTTGGTCCGATAAGTGCAATACGGTCACCACGCATGATGTTAAAGCTAAAGTCGTCGACAATTGTCTTGCCTTCGTAAGCAAAAGATACATTTTCTGCTTCAAATACAATCTTACCTGAACGAGAAGCATCATCGATGTTTAGGTTAACTTTACCTTGAACTTCACGACGGTCACGACGCTCTTCACGAAGTTTTTTAAGGGCTCGAACACGGCCTTCATTACGAGTACGACGTGCTTTAATGCCTTGACGAATCCACACTTCTTCCTGCGCTAGTTTCTTATCGAACTCAGCATTTTGCATTTCTTCGACGCGAAGCATTTCTTCTTTGTCATTCAAATACTGTTCGTAATTACCAGGGAAAGAAGCTAATTGACCGCGATCTAAGTCAACGATGCGTGTCGCCATCGACTTGATGAATGCACGGTCGTGAGAAATAAAGATGATCGAGCCTTTGAAGTCTTTTAAGAAGTTCTCTAACCATTCGATCGTTGTCACATCGAGATGGTTTGTTGGTTCATCAAGAAGCAATACATCAGGATCACAAACCAGCGCACGAGCTAAAGCAGCTTTACGTTGCCAGCCACCGGATAGATCGGTCAGTTTGGTTTCTGGGCTTAGTTTTAAAGCGCCAAGTACGTTCTTAACACGGTCATCAAAGCGCCAAGCGTTAGAATGATCAAGTTGCTCTTGAACTTTCGCCAAACGGTTAATGTTCTTCTCACTTGGGTCTTGAGCAACAAGATCGAGAAGATCGTGATAGATCTTCAATTGTTCGCCGATTTCAGCCAAACCGCCAGATACGTATTCGTAAACCGTACCCTCTTGATTGCGCGGTGGATCTTGTTCAAGCCGAGAAACTACTACGTCTTGAGTTATTTGAATCTTGCCATCATCCAACAAAATGTCGCCGGCAAGCACTTTCATTAACGTAGACTTACCTGCTCCGTTACGACCAACTAAACAAACGCGTTCGTTTTCTTGAAGAGCGAACTCCGCTTTGTCTAGCAATGGGTGGTCACCAAATGCAAGTTGTGCGTTATGAATGGTAAGTAATGCCATTATTATCCAACCAATGTGTGAGTTGTTCTAAGTCAAACGGCCAGTTCAACTCAGAATCTTGATATTTTAATACGGGTATTGTGACGCCGTAACGAGAAAATAGTACATCATCGAACGCAATATCAATGATATCTGTTTGCTCGGCCAAACCGACTTGGTCTACTAGAGCAAATGCCATCTCACAAAGATGGCATCCCTCCGTGCTATACAATATCAGCACGTATTAATCCTTTTGTTTATACTACGCGTGCGTTACTAGCCAACAGTTATGAATCTGTTTATTACGCGCAAAATCTAATGGTAACGTTTGAGAAGAAATATTCTGAGCCTTCAAACCCAATTCAGCGAGTGATTCTTCATCCATCTTGAAGTGACGTTTGTTATTTGAAAATACGATTGTGCCTTCACTTCTCAGTAAACGTTTGAGGTTCTTCATTAGCTTAATGTGGTCACGTTGTACATCGAATGATGTTTCCATACGCTTAGAGTTAGAGAACGTAGGTGGGTCAATAAAGATCAAGTCGTACTCACTTTTTGCGTTTTCTAGCCATTGCAAACAGTCCGCTTGTTCATATTTATGTTGGCGCCCTACACAGCCATTAAGCTGCATATTGTCTTTCGCCCAGTTCAAGTAGGTGTTTGACATATCGACAGTTGTAGTGGAACGCGCACCACCAACTGCAGCGTGCACTGTTGCACTACCAGTGTAAGCAAACAAGTTAAGGAAATCTTTACCCTGTGCCATTTCGCCAAGACGACGACGAGTGATCTTATGATCCAAGAACAGGCCTGTGTCTAGGTAGTCATGAAGGTTCACGATCAGCTTCACACCGTACTCGTTTACTTCGAGCGTCTCTGATACCTGACCTAATTTTTGGTACTGGCTTCGACCTTTCTGCTTCTCACGAACTTTCAGTACAACTTTGTTCGCTTCGACACCGGTCACCTGAATCGTTGCACGGATAATGTCCGTTAGACGACGCTTGGCTTTTTCTTCAGGGATGTTCTTAGGTGCTGCGTACTCTTGAATCACAATTTGATCGCCGTACACGTCGATCGCTACGTTATATTCTGGAAGGTCTGCATCGTAGATACGATAGCAGTCTAGTTTCTCTTTACGAGCCCACTTGCCAATCTTGCCAATGTTTTTCTTCAAACGGTTTGAGAAGTCTGGTGCGATTTGAACGTTAGTATCTGCACCTTTAACTTCATCAGCGCTGCGCTCGGCAATGCTGTAGTTCTTTTGGTGACACGGTAACGCACCATTGTTCAATTTAAACTGTTTATCAGCGCGCATACGAAGGCAACTCAAGAGCTCGTCTGAGCTAGAGAAGATAGATGCTTTACATCCGCCAAACTCAGATTTTAGCTGTCCACCGAATGCGGTATAGAGCGCAATCAGCCCCGGCTCAGTTCCTAGACGCTCACCGTAAGGTGGGTTTGAAACGATAACACCGTGTTCAAATCCTGCGGGACGAGTAATAGTTGCAGCATCACCTTGCGCAAACTCAATCAACTCTTCAACACCTGCTCTGCGGGCGTTTTCTTGAGCGACTTTTAATACTTTGGGGTCGTTATCGAATCCAAAAAACTTAGCGTCAACTTTCTTGACACCTCGTCTAGCTTGAACATTAGCCTCTGATTTAATCTCAGCCCAGGTCTCCGGTTCAAAGTCTTCCAAAACTTCGAAGCCCCATTGTTTGCGCTTAACGCCAGGTGCCATGTTGGCTGCCATCATCGCCGCTTCAATAAGCAAAGTACCAGAACCACACATTGGATCGAGTAATGGTTGATGCCCATCCCAGCCACAACGCATGATAATCGCAGAAGCAAGCGTTTCACGTAATGGCGCACGACCCGATTCTGGTCGATAACCACGCTGATGAAGACCACTACCTACCATGTCTACCCCAAGCAACGCTTTATCTTTATGCAAACGAACGTGAATACGAATATCTGGGCGTTCTTTGCTGATATTAGGACGTGGCAAGCCTTTATTCTCAAAGCAATCTACGATGCCATCTTTAACCTTCATAGCTCCGTATTGGCTATTTCTAATCTCACGGTTTGTGCCGTTAAAGTCCACAACAAAGCGTTTAGAGCTATGAAATTGGTTAACCCAGTTAATAGTGGAAGTGGATAGATACAAGTCCATGTCGTTGTTACACGTGAACTCAGATAAAACACGTACAAATCGAGACGCTAAACGGCTCCACAAACAACAGCGATAAACCTGTTCGTTTGTCGCTTTAAATTTTACGCCTGCCTGTACTGGTTTCGCATTTTCAATGCCTAGTTTAGTCAGTTCTTCAACAAGCAAATTTTCCATGCCATTTGAAGTTACCGCGAGATATTGATTCATAGTGTTCTTTCGCTGATAAAAAATGGCTTCAATTATACCTGACTTTACGATCAATGCCTCGTTTTTAAAGGTATTTTCCCACCCGTTAGTTCAAATCATCACCACTCAAATGATCTAAAACTTTCAACATCTTTAGTTTGAATGTTTTTCATTCATGAACGTATTTTGTTTCCTTTAGAAGAAGTGAATACTTATTTACATGCATTTTGGTATATACCAGTCGAGATTGATTGATGTAAATTACTTACAAATACCCTTTATAGGGGAATAAATAGGGTTGTTTTAGGCGCTAGGTTGCCTAATTAAAGGAGTAATCAAATTGAAATAAGTAAAATAAAAGTGACCAGCTTCATGTTTGCATGCATAGAAAACAAACAGTTTCATGGTCTTTCGGATTGGAGTGTCAGAGGAAAGGACAAAAAAAATCGACCCAATAAGGTCGATTAAGGCAAACAAAGGAACGAAATAAAGAAAAATTAAACAGCTTTAACCCACCATTGCCATAGGGGTCATTGCAAAGAGGTGGTTTGCACAAGCCATGCGATCATGCATTACTTTAATCGGCTGCCCAAATTGAAGCGCCTTATTGCCATCAAGAACAAAGGCTTCTTGGTTAACATAAGCACATAAGCTCGATGTTTCGCCTGGTTCTAGAACGATGAACATACCATCAGAATATTGATTTGTGAGAAAGACCATGTCCCCTTCTTGAGGTTCATAATCAGAGGACTGTGCATCGAAGAACCAGCTCTTAGGCTGTACAGGTTTATGAAAACGCTTTGCAGCAACACAATACAGTGTTAATTCAGCTTGGCGATATTCACTGATATCGAGACAGCGAATGCGCTCATTAAACGTTTGAAATGCGCTGGCGTCATCAACGGTAAATTCACTGTTTGAGAAGGCACAGTTAACCAACAATTTTCGGGATAGATTGGTTTGGAAAATCATTTCCTCCCCCAGATCCAGCATTAAGCAAGCTTTTTGCTCGTCAAAATACCAATTCCATTTGTCGCTGGGTTTAAGCATTATTCCGTTCTCTCTTGACTAGTTAAATCAGTGGTAAAGAGGTAAGACGCTTAATTACCTACTCGTGATTTTTAAATTCTACAAACGAACGGATAAAAAAAAAGAGGAAACAAAGTCCTCTTTTTTATGTAACAGGTACTGATTTTTCAGTAGTTTTTGATGTATATGTTAAAGATTTTTAACAATATCACGTACGAGACCTGGGCCGTGGTAAATAAAGCCAGTGTAGACTTGAACAAGTTTAGCGCCTGCCATGATCTTTTCTTTGGCTGCAACATAGGAATCTACACCACCAACACCGATAATTGGAAGTTTGTCTCCAAGCTCTTCATGAAGCTTACGTACGACCTCCGTAGAGCGTGATTGCACAGGGCGACCACTCAAGCCACCTGCCTCATTGGCGTGTTTCATCCCTTCTACGATCGTGCGATCCAAAGTTGTGTTAGTCGCGATCACACCATCTATATTGTTTTTCAATAAAGAATCGCAAATTTGGCAGATTTCATCGTCACTTAAATCTGGCGCAATCTTTAATGCTAACGGGACGTACTTGTTGTACTTCTCTGATAACTCCGCTTGTTTCGCCTTTAATTCGGAAAGCAGTTCATCAAGCGCTTCACCATATTGAAGTGAACGAAGGCCTGGAGTGTTTGGCGATGAGATGTTTACTGCAATATAGCCAGCATACTCATACACTTTTTCCATACAAATCAGGTAGTCCTCTGCCCCTTTCTCAATTGGCGTATCTTTATTTTTACCGATATTAATTCCGAGAACACAATTGAATTTTGCTCGTTTAACATTCTCGATCAAATTATCAACGCCTAGGTTATTAAAGCCCATGCGGTTGATGATCCCTTCTGCTTCCACTAAACGGAATAAGCGTGGTTTATCATTACCTGGTTGTGGTCGTGGCGTTACAGTGCCGACTTCGACAAAGCCAAAGCCCATGGCATCAAATGCTTCAATACATTCGCCGTTTTTATCTAAACCAGCCGCAAGACCAACAGGGTTACGGAATGTTAGACCCATACACTCAACTGGACGAGTTGGTAACTGTTGGCGGTAAAAGAGATCAAGTGGTGTGCCGTTAAAGCGTTGGAAGTTCTTGATTGCAAGATCATGTGCCTTCTCGGCATCGAGTTGGAAAAAGCCAGTTCTGGCTAGACGGTAAAGCATTGTGCCTCCGAAAGAAAAAAGCCCCGTATAAACGGGACAATATTATTTACCGTTTTTCATCGTAATTCAATGAAAATGAACGTAATAAGTAAAAACCTATATCTTTATAAGATTTTCAAATATAAAACAAACAATTACAATCAAGTTTCTGCTATAAAAATCGTAACTAACCGCTTAAAAGCAATCGATTTCACTCTGTTTTAATTTCAACTCAATGTGACAATGTAACTATTTTCGTTCCAAATGTGAATAATAGATAATAAAAAGCCCCGTTAAATAACGAGGCTTTTACTTATGACTTGATTATTCCACTACTCTTTCGATGAGCAGTTGAGGTTTAAAAGTACTAGCTCTCGAAGTGCTACAGAGAACTTAGCAAATTCGTGTACTGAGCCAACTTTGAACTCGTTTAAGATACTCTCCCAGCGGTGCAACGATTGCTCGTTAGTTTCAATCCAATCTTCTAACGCAGCCATCACGTCAAGCTCTTCGGTTGAGCAGCCACAAGTCAGTACCTGAGCGGTAAGTTGACGTTGTTGCCAGTCCAGATCTTCACGGAATGCCGCTCTTGCAAGTGCTTGCCAGTTGTTATCAACGGCTTGGCTATTAATTTGCTTCAAGAACCAATGCAACGATAAACGGTCACCCAAGTTAAAGTAGAGTTTCGATGCTTGCTCAACCGTTTTACCTGTTTCACTTGCTACTGATGAAATATCCAGTGCAGATTGTAAGCTTGATAAGCGGGCAACTTGGTGAGCGAGTTTCTCTTCAACCCCTTTCTCTATCCAACCTTGAGCCAACTCATTGTGTTCTTCAACTTCAGACTCAACTAACATAGTGTCTAGGGTTTCAGTGATAACATTGACATCTTGCTTGTAGATAGCAATCAACTCACCGACCGTGCATTTGCCGCTACGGTTACGAAGCAACCAGCGTGCAATTCGACGCAGTGCTCGGCGCACGTAAAACATAATTTCGTATTGAGCTTGCGCTGTCGCAACGTTATCAAGTTTGCGAGTTTGCTTGAGGATTTCTTCTAAATCAAAGATTTCTCTAGCCGCACTGTAAGCGTTGGCAATATCGACAACACTTGCACCAGTTTCTTCTTGCAAACGAGTAACGAAGTTACAGCCCATTTCATTAACCATCTGGTTAGCCAATGCTGTAGCGATAATTTCAGCTCGCAGTGGGTGATTAACCATTTGATCTTTATAGTTACGTCGTAACGCACTTGGGAAATATTCAACAAGTTGTTTTGCATGGAATTCATCATTTGCGATTTCATCCGTAACAAGTTGCTGTTTAAGTACCATTTTACCGTAGGCAACTAACACTGATAGCTCAGGGCGAGTCAGACCTAGTCCCTGTTTTTCACGCTCGATTAGCGTTTCATCATCAGGAATGTATTCGAGAGCACGGTCCAAGTACCCTGCTTTCTCCATAGTGTGGATGAATCGAATTTGCTCCTTAACAATGCCAACACCTTGCTGTTCAGTAACAGAGATCGACTCCGACTGACGGTAAGCATCATCCAAGACAATTTCACCCACTTCGTCTTCCATAGACTCTAGAATTTGGTTACGTTGCTTAACCGTAAGATCGCCATTTGAAACCAGTCCATTGAGGAAGATCTTGATGTTGACTTCATTATCCGAACAGTCAACGCCACCTACGTTATCAACGAAGTCCGTGTTCACTCGACCGCCAGTTAGTGCGTATTCGATACGACCAAGCTGAGTCATACCCAAGTTACCACCTTCGCCAACCACTTTGGCTCTTAAGTCACGGCCGTCAATGCGCAGCATGTCGTTAGCACGGTCGCCAACATCTGTATGAGTTTCTGTCAATGATTTAACGTAAGTGCCGATACCACCATTCCAAAGCAGATCGACTTTCATTTTCAAGATCATCTTTATCAGATCGTTAGGCGCTAAAGATGCTTTCTTAGTACCTAACATTTTCTGAATTTCTGGCGTCAACTGGATCGATTTTGATCGACGAGAGAAGATGCCACCACCTTGAGAGATCAAGTCTTTGTTGTAATCTTCCCAGCTTGATCTTGGCAAATTAAACAAGCGGTTACGCTCTTCCCAGCTGCTGGCTGAATCTGGATTTGGATCAATAAAGATGTGCATGTGGTTAAACGCAGCTTGCAATCGAATATGCTTCGATAACAGCATACCGTTACCGAACACGTCACCTGCCATATCACCTACACCGATTGCAGTAAAATCAGTGGTCTGACAGTTGATGCCCATTTCACGGAAGTGACGTTTAACAGATTCCCAACCACCTTTTGCGGTGATTCCCATTGCTTTGTGATCGTAACCGTTTGAACCACCTGAAGCGAATGCGTCACCTAGCCAGAAGTTGTATTCTGCAGAAACAGAGTTTGCCAAATCTGAGAAGGTTGCTGTGCCTTTATCGGCAGCCACTACTAGATATGGGTCATCTTCATCGTGACGAACAACGTTTTGTGGTGGTACCACCTCTCCTTCAATGATGTTATCTGACACATCTAGCAGTGCACGGATAAAGCGTTTGTAACAACGCTGACCTTCCGCAAAAATTTCATCACGAGTGGTGAGAGATGGCTGGCGTTTACAAACGAAGCCGCCTTTTGCACCCACTGGTACAATTACAGTGTTCTTAACCTGTTGCGCTTTTACTAAGCCAAGAATCTCCGTACGGAAGTCTTCTTGACGATCTGACCAACGCAAACCACCACGAGCCACTTTTCCACCACGAAGGTGAACACCTTCAATATCTGGTGCGTAAACAAAGATCTCGAATGCAGGTACAGGCTGCGGAATCTCAGGAATATCACTTGGCTTCATTTTCAAAGATAACCAAGGCTTAGGCTGCTTATTCTCGTCTACTTGGTAGTAGTTGGTACGAAGCGTCGCCATGATCATTTCGATATAACGACGAATAATACGATCATCATCCAAGCTCTCTACACGATCCAACTGCTCTGTTAGCTTTTTAATTAGATCGTTTTGGCCTTTCTCGCTGCCTTTGTGTTTCGGATCAAATCGCTTGGTGAACAGCTTGACTAGACCTGTCGCTAAGTCTGGGTAGTGGCTTAGCGTGTCTTCGATGTACTGCTGACTGAATGGGAAGCCGACTTGGCGCATGTATCGTGCGTAAGCGCGAAGAATGGAAATCTCACGGCCAGATAAAGACGCACCTAATAACAATCGGTTGAAACCATCACTTTCAAGATTACCCGCCCAAATGGCAGCAAATGCTTGTTGGAAACGATCACGAGCTTCACGAAGGTCAACGGTTTTCTCGCTCTTATGCAGCATAGAGAAGTCAAGGATCCAGAAAGTCTGACCGTTGTTTTTCTCGATCTCATATGGCGATTCGCCAATCACACGCAAACCAAGGTTTTCCAACATCGGCATTACGTCAGAAAGGTGAATTGGTTCATCGCGATGATATAACTTTAAGCGGACAGCTTTGGAATCTGCTCCCTCTTCTTGAGGTCGGTAGAACAACATACCAAGTTTATTATCATCACTTAACGCTTCTAAGCGCTCGATATCTGCAACCGCAGAACCTGGCATCATGTCCTCTTTGTATGAGCGAGGGAACGCACTCATATATTCTTTTGAAAGAGGAAGGCCTTTACTTTCACCAAAGTTAGCAATGATGGATTCTTTTAGTCTGTCATCCCAAGAGGTAGAAACTTCCATTAGATTTTGCTCGATCTTTTTCACGTCTACGTCAATGTTGTTATTGTCTACACGAACAATGTAATGTGTTCTCGCTAGTGGGCTTTCTGAGAAGTACGTTGTAAATTCAACCTCTTGCTCGCAACCAAAGTACTGCTTAAGAATGCGTTGAGTTTGACGACGCAATTCTGTGTTGTAACGATCTTTAGTGACATAAACCATGCAACTGAAGAAACGACCAAATGGGTCTTTACGAACAAACAAACGCAGCAAGTCACGATCTTGCATTTGTACAACACCCATTCCCACCTCAAGCAGCTCTTCTTCATTAGCTTGAAGCAACTCGTCGCGTGGGTAGTTTTCTAAGATATTGTGCAATGCTTTGTATGAGTATGATCCGTGACGGTATCCACTTGCTTCAAGGATACGGTCAACTTTTTCGCGGATCAAAGGAATACTTTGTACCGCTTGGTTGTAAACGGCGGAGGTATATAAACCAGTAAAGCGATGCTCACCTATTACTTTACCGTTTTCATCAAACTTCTTAATACCGATGTAATCAGTATAAGCCGGACGGTGGATACGAGATGCTTTGTTACCTTTGGTGATGATCAGAGCGTATGGTTTTTTCGCTTCTAATCGCGCTGAATCTGATAATTCAGAGAGCTTGACGCTACGCACGCGCTTGTCATCAGCAAACAGACCTAGTCCTTTTTCTTTAGCAGGAACAAGTTCGGTATCACCATTGACCTCTTTTAAGTCATAATCTTTATAACCCATAAAGGTAAAGTTATGATCTTCTAGCCAACGAAGAAATGCGATCGTTTCATCCATACGATCAGTTTGGATAGAAACACGATCTTTATTTTTCTCAAGTTCATCAGTAACAAACTTAAGCTTATCAACCATCTGCTTCCAGTCATCAACGACTAAGCGAGTATCAGATAGAATTCTTAACAGCTCTTCTTTAAGCGCTTGCATCTCGTCTTTACTAGTAAGGCGGTCTACCTCTATGTGGAAAAGTGATTGAAGAACACCACCCTCACCGTTTACGTCTGTAACTTGGCCTTTTTTATCACGCTGAATCTGTGTTGGGTTATTCAACATTAGGTGACAAACAAGATCCAAACGCGCTAAAGCCATTTTGACTGAGTCCACTAAGAATGGACTATCTGGAACAACAATTTCTACGATTGTGTGTGTGGATTGCCAGCCTTGACGACTTACGGTCGGGTTAAATACTCGAACCGAAATCTCTTCTGGTTTTTTTTCATTGATATGGTGCCAAAGACTAACGACAGCACCATAAAGGTCGGATTCGTTTCGCTGAATTAGATCATCATCAGCAATGTTACTGAATAAGTGTTGAGCAAGTTTAGTTACAAGCGTTTGGTGAGAAAGCTCGAGTTTGTCTTGAATCAGTTGGTAAACCTTTTCAAGCAGAACCGGCACTACATTTTCACGCGCGGTCATATTCACACTCCACATTAGAATTGTTGTTTTGTAGGGGGACTTAGTAGCTAGGTTGTTACCTTAGAAACTAAGCATAGGTAATGCATGTGCCCATTGTAAAAGCATAATTACAAATGTTTAACAACTAATCGTAGTGGTAAGAGGTGAAATGTCCGATTCTGTGACTAAGATTCCTATTTAACTCTCTGCAAATACAATACATCACAGAGTTTCTAACTTAAGAAACTTATTATTTTGGTCAGTTGTTAGTCTAAACTGGCCTCTAACGCCCAATTGACTAAGAAATGGTCTAAATCTCGCGGCGGGTAACTGCAAACGCAAACCGTTGTGTGTGACAACTTGAACAACACTTGCCGCACCAGAATAATGAGATAAAAACGTTTGATATGAAATGTTGAGATTGAAGTAGTAATAGTTCATGAAGTGAAAACTAAGTGACATAAACACAATAGGGTGGTCTAAATGACCACCCTATTGTGTTGTTTACTATTCGTCTAGTGCTTTAGTCACTTTTTCGAATAGATCTTTAGCAAGATTATCCATTGCTTTGAGCTTTTCAAGTTCTGCACGAATCATTGCTTGGCGAGCTTCATCGTATTTACGGAACTTAAGCAAAGGATCAATCATTCGAGAAGCTACTTGTGGGTTCGAATCATTTAGTTGGCGAAGAATTTCACCGGCAAACTGGTAACCTACACCGGATTTATCATGGAAACGTACAGGGTTCGCACTTAAGAACGAGCCAATTAAGCTACGCGTACGGTTCGGATTTTTCAAACTAAATGCTTCGTGGTTCATGGTTGCTTTTACTTTTTCAAGAGCATCCTCTGCAGGATTGCTACCTTGAAGTGCAAACCACTTATCCATAACCAAACCGTCGTGCTTCCATTTATCGCTGTAATCAGCCATAAGTGCTTCACGACACTCGAGCTGAGCGTTATTTGCAGCACTCATCGCAGCAATCGTATCTGTCATGTTATTTGCAGATGCGTATTGCGCGTTGACTAAATCATTACCTTTTGCCGTATGTGCTAGGTACTGTAGGCAACGGTTACGTAAAGCACGCTTGCCAATAGCAGCATGGTCGATCGTATACTCTGCTTGCTTAAGCGTGTGATAAGTCGCACTTAGCTCATCTTCTAATTCCTTAGAAAGTGACACTGTAATGCTGTTTAGCACTTTATCTACGGCATCGATATCAATTTGCTGGTACCAACCAGTAATCTCATTGATTGAAGGCATAGAGAAAACTTGAGCAATGAAAGCTGGCTCAAGCGTTTCATCCAACAGCACACCGCGGAAAGCATCTATCACACCTTCAGAAAGCGATACTTCTTGTCCCGCTTGAACGTTTTTCACATTCTGACGAATGTATTTAGCCAATAGCATTTGGCTAGCGTCCCATCGAGCAAAATCGTTCGTTGCGTGCTTCATCAAGAAGACTAACTCGTCATCGCTGTAATCGTATTCTAATTTGACTGGTGCCGAGAATTCACGCAACAAAGATGGCACTGGCTGTTCTTCGACATTTTCAAATACGAACGTTTGCTTATCTTGTTTAATATCCAGCACGTTATGAACAGATTCACCGTTACTCATCAATGGGATAACTTGACCTTTCGAATCATACAACTCGATATCGAACGGGATATGCAGCGCTTGTTTTTCTGCTTGGTCTTGCGTCGGCTCCGTAAATTGCTCTACCGTTAGTGCGTAAGTTTTTGCATCAGCGTTGTATTCGCTATTTACGCGTAGCGTTGGTGTACCCGATTGGCTGTACCACAAACGGAACTGTTTTAAATCAACACCGGTGGCATCTTCCATTGCAGAAACAAAGTCTTCACACGTCGCGGCGGTACCATCGTGACGTTCAAAATAAAGTTTCATTCCTTTTTGGAAGCCCTCTTCGCCAAGGAGTGTATGGTACATGCGAATAACTTCGCTGCCCTTTTCATACACCGTTAGCGTGTAGAAGTTATTCATCTCAATGACTTTGTCAGGACGAATCGGGTGAGACATTGGGCTTGCATCTTCCGCAAATTGAGGACCACGAATAATACGTACGTTATCAATACGGTTATCAGCACGAGAGCCTAAGTCAGAAGAGAATTCTTGGTCACGGAATACGGTTAAGCCTTCTTTTAGACTTAGTTGGAACCAGTCACGACAAGTGACACGGTTGCCAGTCCAGTTGTGGAAGTACTCATGACCGATCACAGCTTCGATGCCTAAATAATCACGATCTGTCGCAGTTTGATCGTTCGCCAGCACATATTTTGAGTTAAAAATGTTCAAGCCTTTGTTTTCCATTGCACCCATGTTGAAGAAATCAACAGCAACGATCATGTAAATATCCAGATCGTATTCCAGGCCAAAGCGTTCCTCATCCCACTTCATCGAGTTGATCAGCGATGTCATCGCATGACCTGCACGATCTAAGTTACCTTTATCAACAAAGATTTCTAAATCAACACTGCGACCTGACATCGTTGTATATTTGTCACGCAATACATCAAAGTCGCCTGCAACAAGGGCGAACAAGTAAGCTGGTTTTGGATGCGGATCCTGCCATTGAACCCAGTGACGACCGTTCTCTGCATCGCCTTCTGCAATTCGGTTACCATTGCTCAGCAAATATGGATAAACCGCTTTATCTGCGATCACTTTTGTTGTGTATTTTGCTAGAACATCCGGACGGTCTAGATAGTACGTGATACGGCGGAAGCCCTCAGCCTCACACTGAGTACAAAATGCGCCGCCTGATTTGTACAAACCTTCGAGTGCTGTATTCGCTTCAGGATCAATTTTGGTGACGATTTCAAGTTCAAACTCGGATGGAAGATCGGTCAGTACCAGCGACGACTCCTTCACCTCGTGATGAGCCCAATCCTCACCATTTACTTTTACAGCGTGTAGCTCAAGTCCTTCGCCATCGAGTTCTAGCGTTGTTGTATCGCCTTTTTGAGCAACTTTTGATACCGCCGTAACGATTGTGTCATTGTCATATAGATCAAAAGTAAGATCGATATCAGTAATCGCATGAGATGGCTCTTTATAATCTTTACGATATTTGGCCTGGGGAGCTTGAGACATGAGCATAAATCCTTGTATGTCGAACAACAAAAATACCAGACTGCATGATCAAAAATGCAGTTCTGGTATCACTATATAAGCTATTTGTAGGGGTTGTGGTATCAGAATACAAGTCTTTCCATCAAAAAACGGAGCTTTTAGTGCTCTAGCTCCGTTTTTTGATTAACATTTAAACAACATTAATGACTTACCGTACGCACGCGTAATTTGGCGCATGTTAAAGGCATCATGGCGTAACTCTATTGAGTACGGCGTACATATCACCATTGGAATCTTCGATCGTTAGCTCATTCTTGTTGAGCTTATACGTTGTTCCATGCTCGCCATTTTCATACAACAGAACCAAAAACTCATCTTCTGTGTAAAACACACCTTGTTTGATGGACTCATCCCCTTCTTCGTTCGAAACCCTAAACATGAACACGAAATCAGGTTGAAGTATCAAATCCATCTGATTAATGTTGTTGGCCACTAGACCGTCGCCAGATACGTGAGAGCTAGACCAAATACCTGCAAGTGAATTGGATAATCCCTTAGTGAATGTTACACCATTAAGATCAAGCGTATTATGGTTGTTGCGATAGGCATAAATTTGAGGCTCGTCGGTGTTTAAACCAAGAACGATGGTGTCTTCATTTGCGTTATACAGCCCTTCCCAATGGTCAACGGAATAGTCTTTCTTTTGAATATCAATAGAAAAGCTGTAGTCAGAACCTAATGAGAGTTTGATCGCACGAAAGTTTTCAGCCGACTCTTCGGGGTTTGGGTTCATCAAATACCAGTCTCCGATGAGAAACGGCGTGTCAAAGTGACTTAATTCATCTTCTCTGGTGTTTTCTCCACCAAACACACTAAAGCAGCAAAAGCTAAGTAAAATAAAGAACCACTTCATATCGGCATCCTTATCGTTTTCTTTTAGCTTAGCCAGTAGTCCTCACTTTCGCGAAATTTTAGATGTAGATCACGTAAATTATTGGGGGAAAATAAGCGAATATCTTGCTCGATATCGAGACAGCGGAAGGCAAAAAGGCATAAAAAAAGAGTGAATCTGAAAGACTCACTCTTTTTATTCTAAATTGCCAGTTATTATGACTGATTTTCCTGCTTAAGTAGATCGACCATAATCGCGACAGACTCATCTAAATAAACATCAGGAGCCTCGTAGTCTTTTGGTATGTCATCCAATGTTTTGAATGCTTTTTTACCCAAAGCAACTTGACGTTCATTTATGCGTTGTAATCGAAGGGCTTCCGCTTTATCCGATTCAGCTTTACGAACTTTTTCGTTCAAAGACAAAGTATTATCGTCTTTTTCTTTACGATATTTCTCGATGTCTTCATTGATAAAGCGGAACTCCATCTCATCAGAAATACGCTTGTTATGAAGAGCAGTAAGTTTTTCAACTAAGGCGTCGTTACTTGGAAACGTTTGATATTGTGCCTTATCAATCTGATCCCAAGGTAAAGCATTGTCTTCAACACTTTCACCTGTTTCAGAAGCCTCAATTGGCGTTGGGTACGAAATATCTGGTGCAACACCACGATTTTGCGTACTTCCACCGTCAATACGATAAAATTTCTGAATCGTGTACTGAACATAACCTAGCTCTTTATCGAACAGATCATAAATATGATTCAGTGAACGATGTTGCTGAACTGTACCTTTACCGAAAGAGTTTTCACCTAAGATGATTGCACGATTATAATCTTGCATTGCCGCTGCAAAAATTTCAGATGCTGAAGCACTGTAGCGGTTAATCAATACCGTCAATGGGCCATCATAACTCACTTTTCCATCGGTATCGGCATTCACCTTGATGCGGCCATAGCTGTCACGAACTTGAACTACAGGACCTTCTTTAATGAATAAACCTGTCAATGCCGTTGCTTCTGTTAGCGCACCACCGCCATTGTTGCGTAGATCAACGATTACGCCGTCAACGTTTTTGGTTTTCAACTCAGCTAGTAATTTATCGGTGTCTTTCGATAAGCCGACGTAGAAACTTGGTACTTCTAAAATACCAATCTTCTTACCGTCTTTTTCGATGATTTCTGACTTAACTGCACGATCTTCTAAGCGAACTTTGTCACGAACAATTGTGACAATGTAACTCTTCGCATCGTTACCTTCTGGCAAGATCTGTAGATTAACCTTTGTGCCTTTAGGGCCTTTGATTAACTGAACAACATCATCCAGACGCCAACCGATCACGTCGACAATTTCTTCACCGTCTTGTCCAACACCAGTGATTCGGTCCCCTTCACCAAGTTGCTTACTCTTTGAGGCCGGACCGCCAACAACAAGTGAACGAATTACTGTGTAATCGTCTGTCATTTGCAAAACGGCGCCGATGCCTTCTAGAGAAAGGTTCATTTCCGATTGGAATTGCTCGGCATTACGTGGAGAAAGGTAGCTTGTATGAGGGTCAACCTGTCGCGCGAAGGCATTCATATACAACTGAAATGCGTCTTCATTGTTGGTCTGTGTGATGCGCTTCATCGCGTTGTTATAACGCTTCTCTAAAACTTCTTTAATCTCTGGCCACTCTTTGCCAGTCAGTTTCAGATTTAACGCGTCATATTTCACACGCTTGCGCCACAACTCGTTGAGCTCTGCTTCGTCTTTTGGCCATGCGGCCTCAGAGCGGTCTAACTCTATCTCGTCATCGGTATCAAACTTGATCTCTTCATCGAGTAGAGTTAACGCATAAGCAAAACGATCGAAACGCTTCTGCATTGAGAGGTTGTAAACATCAAAAGCAATTTGGTTGTTGCCCGATTTAAGCTGATCATCAAGCTCGACTGACCAATTTTTAAATGAATCGATGTCTGCTTGAGTGAAAATATTTCTATTGTAATCAAGCAACTCTACATAGCGTTCAAAGATCGCTTTAGAGAAATCATCATTGAGGCTGAAGTGCTTATAATGAGAGCGGGTAAATCGCGAGGTGACTCGTTTGCTAGCTGTTTCATGCTGAACTTCAGGAGAAAGAACCGGCAGGTCATCTTTATGTAGTTTGGCTTCAAGAGCCTGAGCTGATGCTGCTAGCCATAAGCTAGCAGCAATCAGGGTCACTTTTGAACGGCAATTCATGCGTAGGAGTATCTCCTTTATGCGCGCAAGTGCTCCGCTTTCACAACCATTTGTAGGCCGTTAGCAAGTTGAACACGTACATCATCCTTATTGATTTCAACAATGGTCGCTGCCATGTTTCCTTTGCCCATGTTCACGTTAACTGCGTTACCTACTGTGATTTCATCAGCATTTAGAGCGCGCGTTTCTACAGGCTTAGTTGGTTTTTGTACTTTTGGTTTATTAGTACGACGAGGCTGTTGAGGCTTTTTAGCCGCAGGTTTCGCTTTCGCCTTACCCTCTTCACGAGCTTTTTGTGCTTGTTCTTTACGACGAGCCTGAACTTTCGCCTTGCTTTCTGCAAGTGTCGCTTTCGCGTGTTCAACGTGCTCTTCTTCTAGCTCACCACAAGGGTTGCCATCTAGGTCTACACGTACTGCACCTGGTTTTACACCGTGTAGGTAACGCCATGATGAAGTGTACTGTCTTAACGCTGCACGAAGCTGTGTTTTGCTTACTTTTTCGTCTTCATTTAGACGTTCCGCAAGATCTTGAAAAATACCAATTTTCAGAGGTTTTGCTTCACCTTCTAAAGTAAAGCACTTAGGGAAACATTCAGCAATATATGCAATAACTTCTTTGCTGTTTTTTAACTTTTCAGTCATGAGGGGTCCTGATTTGAGCGGATTTCCGCGAGCATTAAGAAAAAATATTCTCGTATTATAGTGACATGCCAAGGAAAAACCACACTCGAAGGCTAATTTATGCGTCGTTCGCGTGTGAATTAAGCAGCTTTTCTACTTCAACCATGAAATGAGTGAGACCTTCTTCGTCTGTTTCATTAAATCGGCCAATACTTGGACTATCAATATCAAGTACACCAACCACCTTTCCATTAATAGAAAATGGAATCACAATTTCTGAATTGCTCGCTGCATCGCACGCAATATGCCCCTCAAATTCGTGAACGTCGTATACTCTTTGTATAGTATTAGTTTGTGCAGCAGTACCGCAGACGCCTCGACCCATTGGGATACGAACACAAGCTGGTTTTCCTTGGAACGGACCAAGAACAAGCTCTTCACCTTTTGTTAGGTAAAAGCCTGCCCAGTTAAGATCGTCAAGTTCCATGAAAAGCAATGAGCTCAAGTTTGCTAGGTTCGCAATAAAGTCTGGTTCAGACTCAATTAGAGCAACAGCTTGTTTGGTTAGTCTTTGGTATTGTTCTAAGTTCATATTAACTTCCTACTTACTATAAAAGCTTCCATTCTCAATGTATGGCGCTAAAATGCAGCCCTACTTTATAATAGGACTTATTCTCAATTACAATGCTTCTGAAAAATGACACTATTAGCCGTTCTTGGTTGATAACACAAGTAAAAAAGCACAAGTCCAAGCTGATCATAGCGAACTTGATAGCGGTGCTTGCAACCTTGATTAGTGTTCCAATTCCCCTCCTCATGCCTTTGATGGTTGATGAGGTCTTATTGGACCAACCTGCAAAAGGCTTAGATGCCATGAATGCCATTCTCCCTGAAGCGTGGCACACTCCGACAGGCTATATTTTCTTCACCCTGTTCTTGGTTGTTCTTATGCGAGCTGCGAGCCAAGGATTAAATATCCTTCAAAGCCGACAATTTACGCTTGTTTCAAAAACCATCACGTTTGAGATGCGCAGTAAAATGATCGACAAACTCGGCCGTATCAGCATCCGACAATACGAGACCAAAGGTAGCGGAGGAATCAACGCACACCTTATCACTGACATTGAGACCATTGATAAATTTATTGGTTCTACGTTAGCAAAATTCGTTATCAGTTTTCTGACTGTTATTGGTACTGCTATCGTTCTACTTTGGCTCGATTGGCGACTTGGTCTGTTTATCCTGTTAGTTAACCCTATTGTCATTTACTTCTCACGTAAACTAGGCAGTATGGTTAAACATCTGAAACGGAAGGAAAATCATTCTTTTGAAATTTTCCAAAACCGTTTAGTTGAAACATTAGATGGAATCTACCAACTACGCGCGGCCAATAAAGAGCGAGAATTTCTCCAGCAACTCAAAGACAGTGCGAACCAAGTTCGCGTTGATGCAGACAAGTATGCTTGGCAATCTGAAGCGGCTGGTCGCGTTTCTTTTCTTCTCTTTTTGATCGGCTTTGAATTATTCAGAGCTGTCGCAATGTTAATGGTCATGTTCAGTGATCTTACTATTGGCCAAATATTTGCCGTTTTTGGTTACCTATGGTTCATGCTTTCTCCTGTTCAAGAGTTGCTTGGGATTCAGTTTTCTTGGTACAGCGCTAAAGCCGCATTAAAACGCATCAACGACTTATTAGAGTTAGAAGAAGAGCAGAGACCGGTTCCTAAGGTAAATCCTTTCAAAGAAGGTAGAGAAGTTGATGTTAAAGTAGAAAACATTAATTTCTCTTACAATAATGAAAACAAAGTCCTAGATAATCTTTCTTTACATATGCCGGCAGGAAAGAAAGTGGCGTTGGTTGGTGCAAGCGGCGGTGGTAAGTCAACCTTGATACAATTACTTATTGGGGTTTACCGTCAAAACTCCGGTAGCATTCGCTTTAATGATGAATTAACAGAAGATATTGGTTTTGAAGTAATTCGCGACAAAATTGCCGTGGTATTACAGCAACCTATACTATTTAACGATACCTTGAGGCATAATCTAACGCTTGGTGGGAATTTTGACGAAATGTCACTTTGGCGTGCGCTTGAAGTGGCTCAGCTGCATGATGTAATTTCTCAACTTAACCACGGCTTGGATACTCAAGTTGGTCGTAATGGCATTCGTTTGTCAGGAGGTCAACGACAACGGCTTGCCATTGCTAGAATGGTGCTGAGTAATCCTCAATTTGTTATTTTAGACGAAGCCACGTCTGCGCTAGATACCGCTACTGAAGCGGCTTTACACAAAGCACTGACCGAGTTCTTACGTGGTAGAACAACATTAATCGTTGCGCACCGACTATCCGCTGTGAAACAAGCCGATTTGATCTACGTGCTTGAAGATGGGAAAGTGACGCAAACAGGTACTCATGGTGAGTTAGTTGAGCAAGAAGGCTTATATCAAACCTTATATGGGGGCATACAGTCCCACGCTTAAATCGTTCAAGCTAGAGAGGTCGTTATGACCTCTCTGTCTAAGCACGCCATGCAACCCAATAACGTACGTTTGTGCCAAGGTTGTGAATTGCCTGTCGACATCGTCGACTTACCCCATGGCAAAAATGCACACTGCCCTCGTTGTGGTACACAATTATATCGCGGAGGTAGCCCTAGCCTCTCTGGTAATCTAGCCGTCGCGATAACCTGTATCCTACTATTTATTCCATCGCACTTTTTTAACTTTATTAGCATCCGACTCTTTGGTGTGATGATTCCGGCAACCCTGCCTTCAGGGATGATCACATTGATGGAAGAAGGATTTGTTCTTCTTTCATTGCTCATTCTATTTTGTAGCTCTCTAGCGCCACTGACGGTTTGTGTTTCAGTGGTAACGGCGCATATTTCTTTACATCAACGATGGTTCCGTGGGCTTCGTATCTCACTGTGGCTAATTCAACATTTGAAGCATTGGGTTATGTTGGATGTGTTCTTAGTTAGCATCGCCATTTCCTGTTTTAAACTCCAAGATTATTCCGACATTTTCGTCGGTCCAGGGTTAATTGGTCTGGCTCTTTTGCAGATATTTACCGTTTTGTTAGTTTCAAGAATCAGCGTGCGTCGTTATTGGGAAGCTTGGAAGCCAGAAAGTTTATATGCTTTTGAGCATAAAGATGTGCATTGCCATGAATGCCACTTGTCCCAACCTGAAGGTGACCATTGCCAGCGTTGTCATCACGAGTTATATCATCGTAAGCCAAACTCCATTCAGAAAACATGGGCTTACCTCATCGCAGCAACGGTCGCCATCTTCCCTGCTAACCTGATCCCTATTTCCATCTTGCTTACCAATGGTAAGCGTTTGGAGGACACTATTTTTTCAGGCGTGGCTGGTTTGGTAAAAAGCGGCATGTATGGAATCGCTGCGATCATTTTTGTTGCCAGTATCGTTGTCCCGGTGATTAAAATACTTGGGCTCGCCTACATCATGCTTTGCATCCAATTCAAACGTTCGGTGTTTAAGAGACAACGAATGATGGTTTACTTTGTTGTTAAATGGATCGGTAAATGGTCTGTGATGGATTTGTTTGTTATTTCTATCATGATGACTTTAGTCGATCGTGGTCAGATACTGGATTTCACACCAGGATATGGCGCCGTAGCATTTGGTGTTGTCGTAGTGTTGACCATGCTTGCAGCAGAAAGTATTGATCCAAGGCTAATCTGGGACCAAACAAGCCCAAAACAATCAGAAAAAGAGTCAATGAATGAGTGATCAGAACAGTTCTCAAACGTCATACGTACCAGATGTAAAGCGGAGTAAAGGCATATCTCCTCTTTGGCTGTTGCCAATTTTGACCATGGTCTTAGCTGGCTGGCTTGTGGTGAAGTCGATACACGATGCAGGACAACGAGTGCAAATCTATTTTTCTGATGCCGCTGGTCTGGTCGCCGGCCGAACCACTATCCGTTACCAAGGATTAGAAGTCGGCATGGTAAGAGACATTAACCTCACCGAAGATCTCGGCAGTATTTATGTCGATGCTGATATCTATCCTGAAGCTGCAAAGTTACTGAACGATAAAACACGCTTTTGGTTAGTAAAACCAACAGCTAGCCTAACGGGAGTTTCCGGACTGGATGCGCTCGTCTCAGGTAACTACATCTCGATTCAACCCGGAGATGGTCAAGAGTTTGAGACAACATTCCATGCGTTAGACTCTGCCCCAACAGATTTACGCGTTTCTCAAGGTTTGAATATTAAGCTCAAAAGCCGTGATTTAGGTGGTGTATCGGTTGGCTCTCAAATTGTTTATAAGAAAATCCCAATCGGTGAAGTGTACAGTTACCAGCTAGATGAAGATGCAAAATCTATCACTATTCAAGCCAACATTCAGGATCAATACCGACATATCATTAACAACCGCAGTCGATTCTGGAACGTCAGTGGAATTGGTGCCAGCATCGGTTTTGAAGGTGTCGATGTAAGACTAGAAAGCATGAGTGCCTTACTAGGTGGCGCCATCGCCGTCGACTCTCCGGATGATGGTGAACCTGTAGAAGAGAACACCGAGTTCCGTTTGTATAAAGATTTGAAAACTGCTGGTCGAGGCATCGCGGTTAAAATCGTCCTACCTGATGACAGCAAGATCAGCGGAGAAGGCGCTCCAATTATGTATCGCGGAATCGAAATTGGCCAAGTTACGGACTTGAGCCTTTCCGAAGGCCGAGAAGTGATATTGGCGTCAGCGGCAATTCAACCCGCTTTTAGTGACATGCTGACGACAGGTACTCGATTTGTCTTAGAAGAAGCAAAAGTGTCCCTTTCTGGTGTTGAAAACATTGCTAATTTAGTGCGAGGAAACTTCTTAACGATCGTGCCGGGCGCGGGTGAACGCTCTCGCCGCTTTACTGCCATTCGTAAAAACGTGTTTAACCAACAGCAAGAAAAGTCCATCGCGATTCGGTTGGTGTCCGACAATTCGTTTGGCCTAGATAGCGGTGCCAATGTACTTTATAAAGGCATCGTTGTTGGTTCAATCATCAAAGTGGGCCTAGTTAAGGAAGATAAAAAATCACAACACGAAGTATTTATGGATGTATTGATTGACCATGAATACAAACATCTGATCAAATCAAACAATCGTTTTTATGTAACCGGCAGTGCATCAGCAGAGTTAACTGAATCCGGGCTCAGCGTTACCGTTCCTCCAGCAAAGCAGTTGTTAACTGGGTCAATTAGTTTTGTGAGCGAAGGCAAGCAAGATATTCAAAAAGAGTATCAACTGTTCCAAAATGAATCATTGGCTGAATTGGCGCAGTACAATCAAAGTGGCTCTAGGGCGCTAACACTATTTGCTTCTGAATTGCCGCCGATTTCCAAAGGCAGTCCTCTACTCTATCGTAATCTTCCAGTTGGTAACGTCTCCGATTTCCAACTAGTTGATGGCGGAGTACTAATTAAGGCTACTATCGAAAACCGCTTCGCTTATCTTGTAACGCCAAAAACCGTTTTTTGGAATCGTTCAGGGATTGAGATAGATGCATCATTAGCTGGCGTCAGTGTGAAAGCACACCCTTTGAAGTCGTTAATCGAAGGTGGCATCGCTTTTGACTCCGTGCCAGGCGTTGAAAACAAAATCGGAGAAAACTGGAAGCTGTATTCTGATCAAAAAACCGCTCGCAAGTTTGGGCGCGTCATTGCTTTAGAAACCGACGGTTCGCAAGAGATTGCTAAAGGAATGCCGATTGAATATCAAGGTGTTAAAGTTGGTGAAATCACTCTGGTTGTACCGAATTTTCGTCGTAACATGGTTGAAGTCACTGCAAGGATCCTACCTGAATACGTAGAAAACATTGCGGTTGAAGGTTCACATTTTTGGCTAACTGAACCAGAAATTGGTTTAGGTGGCGTTAAAAACCTCGGAGCGTTGGTGTCGAAATCCATCAGTGTTGAACCAGGTAAAGGTAAAGCCAAATTTGATTTTCAGTTAGAAAATAGTTCAGAACGCGTGCATGGAATCATGTTTACGTTACAAAGTGAACAAAGAGGCTCAGTACAAGTCGGTACCCCTATCCTTTACCGCCAGATGGAAGTTGGCCAAGTGACCGACGTAAGCCTAGGAGAATTTGCTGATCGCATCGTCACGACTATCAAAATACAGCCTGAATATGCTTACCTCGTTCGTCAAAACAGTGTGTTCTGGAATGTTTCAGGAGTAGATGTTTCCATCGGGCTTACCGGCGCTAACATCAAAGCGGGAACCTTTGATAGTTTAGTTCGCGGAGGAATTGCGTTTTCAACGCCAGAGCAATCGACTATTCCACCAGCGGCAAAGAGTGGGCAATCTTTCTTTTTGTATCCACAAGCTGAAGAAGGTTGGACTCAATGGCGTACAGCGATTCCTAAGCCGTAGAATAAAGCTCAATTCACGTACAATTGAAGTTTGATCACTTTAAAAGAGCAGCAATCGCTGCTCTTTTTTATTGCTCGGCCCTTGTCACTATTCGTTTCTGCTTCGCTTTCGTATATTATTTGCCACAAATTCTGCAAACGAGATCCCACATTGCATCCTAATGTTTACATCCCAGACGCGTTTCTGGAAAAAATCCAAACCATCCTTCCTGCTCACCTCAACATGGAAGACTTTATCGCTTCGTGCCAAAAGCCACTGCGCAAAAGTATTCGAGTTAATACGTTGAAGATCAGTGTTGAAGCGTTTCTAGAACGAGCAGAAACAAAAGGCTGGAAGCTTTCTCCTGTGCCTTGGTGTGACACAGGTTTTTGGATTGAAGCGGATGAGTCAGTTGTACCATTAGGCAACACAGCAGAACACATGTCTGGCTTATTCTACATTCAAGAAGCCAGTTCGATGATGCCGGTATCTGCTCTGTTTATGAATGATGAATCTTACGATGCCGTGTTAGATACCGCAGCCGCTCCAGGCTCAAAAACCACTCAAATTGCAGCTTTAATGAACAACGAAGGTGTACTTGTGGCCAATGAATACGCCGCAAGTCGTGTAAAAGTACTGCACGCTAATGTGGAACGTTGTGGGGTACGTAACGCCGCACTAAGTAACTTCGATGGACGCGTTTTTGGCGGTTGGCTACCAGAACAATTTGATGCGGTTTTGCTCGACGCGCCTTGCTCTGGAGAAGGCACCGTTCGCAAAGACGAAGATGCGATGAAAAACTGGACGCAAGCTTCCGTACTCGACATCGCTGACACACAGAAAGATCTTATTGAAAGCGCCTTCCATGCATTAAAGCCCGGTGGTGTGATGGTTTACTCAACATGTACGCTCAGTACAGAAGAAAACCAACAAGTTTGTCAACACTTGAAAGAAACCTTTGGGGATGCTGTAGAGTTTGAAAGCCTTGAGAACTTGTTTGAAAACGCAGAGGCAGCTCTAACTGAAGAAGGCTTTTTGCATATTTTCCCGCAGGTCTACGACAGTGAAGGGTTCTTTGTTGCAAGAATTCGCAAACAGGCTGCTGTTGAGGCGCCAGAAGTCAAAAAGCGCATGGGGAAATTCCCCTTTGCTAAAACTTCAAAAAAAGAATCGACAGAAATTGCTCAACAACTCCAAAGCGCGTTAGGTATTAAACTTCCAAATGACAGTTCTGTATGGCTTCGCGATAAAGATGTCTGGTTATTCCCTAATGCTTTAGAAGCGATGATCGGCGAATTACGCTTCTCCCGTATGGGTATAAAGATCGCGGAAGCCCATAAAAATGGCTACCGTTGGCAACACCAAGTCGCGACTGCCCTGGCGACAGGTTCTGAAAGCAACGCCATTGAACTCAGTATTGAAGAAGCGCGCGAATGGTACATGGGGCGTGATGTTCGCCCACAAACCATTCCTGAGGGAATGAAAACAGGTAAAGGCGAAGTGCTTGTCACCTATCAAGGCGCAGTTATTGGCCTTGGCAAGTGGGTAAGCAACCGAATAAAGAATGGTCTCCCTCGCGAATTAGTACGAGATAAGAACTTATTTTAAAAGACGTAACGAACCATAAATAAATGAAAAGCCATCGTATTTGCGATGGCTTTTTAATTCGTAAGTATGAAAGCAAGTGGGCTCGCTAGCGATCCGGACACGCTGTACTAAACTAGTTGTATCAAAGTAATGCTTTGATGTGGCATTTCTCTCTATGTTCACCAACAAAATTATTGTTGGACAAGTTTAGCGCAGGCTCTGCGGAGCCGTTTCCCCTAGGCCCAAAAAAAGGAAAAGTTTGGGCCGTTTTTTTGGCTGTAGTTCCACTATACGTGAGTTTGGACTACGCTATACGAATACCGTCTTTCTCAATGACAATTTTACCCTGCTTGTATAAGCCACCGATGGTCTTTTTATAAGTCCCTTTACTTGTGCGGAAAGCATCAAAAATCGCTTCAGGAGACGACTTGTCATTCAAAGGCAAAAATCCGCCTTTCTTCTCTAGCAGGTCAAGGATCTTACTAGAAAGATCGTCCATTTTCGCCACACCTACTTTTTGTAGAGCAAGGTCGATTTTACCATCTTCACGAATGTGCTTAATAAAGCCTTTCAGCTTTTTACCGATGTAAAGCTTACCAAAAACATCCGATGGGAAAATCATGCCCCAATGCTTACCGTTAACGATAGCTTTATAACCAAGTTGACTACGCTCTGCGATGATCAAATCAACTTGTTCGTTAACTTCATAATTCGCTGGAGTTTTATCTAACCATTTATTGAACTTAGTCGTACCAACAATGCGACCTGACGCTTTGTCGGTATAAACATACACTAAAATGGTTTGTCCGGCAGAGAAGCGAGTGCGTTGCTCACTAAAAGGAATCAGTAAGTCCTTTTCTTTGATGCCCCAATTTACAAAAGCACCTGTCGCGTTCACACCCTCAATCTTCATTAAACCCCATTCACCCACTTGGGCAATTGGTCTTTCAATGGTCGCAGCAAGTTGGCTTTCTGAATCGAAGTACAGAAATACGTCTACATGCTCACCAATTTCAGTACCCCCTGGTACATACTTACTAGGTAGTAGAACAGAACCGTAATCATCGCCATCCAGAAATACGCCAAAATCAGCCTTTTTAATGACTTCTAAGCTGTTAATTTGACCAATTTTAATCATTGATTTTGTCTCTTTTTAAATTTACGTAGAATTATACCTAAACTAACAAGAAAATCAGAGAGAAAAGCATAGTGCTCTGTTATGCTGTTGTCGTTCAGCTATATGCCCCAGTCACTCTTTTAGCACTCTTATACTTACCTGCTCAACGGAACGCATAAGTTAAGAATGCTTTAGCAAAGTCAGGAGCTTTCTTTGGTCACCGTCGATAAACAAGACTCAATAACATTAAAAATCAGTCATGCACTCGCAAAGAGCAAAAGTGTCGACCTAGATATTTACTTTTTTATACCTGGTGAGCTTGGTTTAAACGCCGATATCATCAGTGAATCCGAATTTTATTACACCTCAATCACACAGCAACGATCTTATTACAGTACTGAAATCCTTCTTCCGCTAGTACACAGTCGACTTGCCAAGCGTGGACGCCTGTCGAATCAGCAATACCGAGTAAGTTTGAGTTTGTTCGCTTACCAATACGTTATCGCGCTAGACAAAGCGGTAGCAAGTTTAAACAAGCATGAGAACAACTCCGTAACGGAAGATGAAGTGGACGAAGTTATCGAGCTCACGCTTGAGATCTTAAAGCGCTTGCGGCGTTCTATTCCTTATGAAGAGAACTTAAAACGCTACTACGTTAACATCGATAACTATCTGTCTTGGTATACCGAGCAAAAGTTCCTGTCACTGGTGGCTCATCTCCCACGTGAAGGCGACTATGGCACGATCAAGAAGCGCCTGATCACGCTATGTGAGAAAGAGCAAGCCCATCGTAAACTCAACAAATACAACTCATCAAGAGTCGTTGAAGACGTTACTCGCCTATCTAACAAAATGCGCTTGCTAAGGCGATTGATTGAACACCCTATCGTGCTTCGTGAAGAAACCATATCGATGGGTAATAACATTAAGCGCGCTATCAAAGGTATTGCAACCGGTTTAGTGATGGTTGTCGTGACCTCGACAGTGATTCTCGCTCGCGATTATCTGGGGGAAATTTCTGCCTCATTCATTATCGCGATGTCTTTTATTTACGCTTTACGAGAAATCTTTAAAGATGATTTACGCGATGCTATGTGGCGATGGATCCGTAAAGGCAAGCCAAAATGGCGTAAGAAGTATGTTGATCCAACGACGAAAAAAGTGGTTGGCAAAAAATTGGAGTGGCTCGATTATCGTACCTTAAGTAGCTTGCCGGATAAGATTCAAAGAATACGTAAAAAACGCGTCGTTCAACGTGAAGAGCAGATTCTTCATTATCACGAGAAAACCGAAATGGCGACCTCTCTTTTCTTGAGTGGTTACGAACAAACGAGAGAAACATTGAACATCAGTTTACGCCCTATCATCCGCTTGATGGATAAAAGCTCAAACCGAGTTTACCGTTTAAATGAAGGTCAAGTAACCAAAGAGTCAGTAGAGAAACGTCATTTGCTCAATGTGATTGTCAAAGAGGACAACCACACCGATGAGCCTGTTTATTACCGCTGGAAAGTGGTCTTAAATCGCTCCAAAATCGTCTCTATCGAGAAGATTGAACTCAATTAAGCCAACGCCTTTAAACAAACGAGCCACAAACCACTAGGCAGCATCTTTTCTTTGTTGGGCTGCTTTTTTTATCGAAAGAGTAAGCGAGAATTCAGCCATTGGCTCGTCACCATGTAAGTTAGGACACAGCGCGACAATTTTTACGTCACGATTTACTCGTTCACCCGTTGCCAAGGTGTGCTCGAGCATCTCATCAATGACATGACCATCGTTACAAACAAAGTGCACATCGGCTTCCGGGCGCTTTAAAAACTCGGCTTTCACCCCTTTAAATGCCAGCGAGATCGCTTCTCCCTTTTCTTGCGCTTTACTCATAGCAAGAAAACCACCAGCAACATCAGCGCCAACGGCTAAAGCGCCGAAATACATGCTATTCAGGTGGTTCTTCGTCCTTCTGCGCAATGGGATACGAACCTCAACATGCTTGCTATCTATCGCAATGATTTTAGGGTGGCAAAGCCAAATCAGCGGCACTTTTGAAAAGCCAAACAGATTTAGATACAAATTCGCACGACGTAGAGCTGATAACATTTTGGTCTCCTTACCAATCTAGTCAGACCAGTTAATCAACGAAAGAAATAGATGTCAAAGAAATGTTAACAAAAGCTCGATCTCACGAGTTATTTAACCTTCAGGAAGTGACGGCGTCACACGTGAGGTATGAAGTTTATCGCAGTTACTTAGATTACCTTACAGCGAGATAGATAAAATGGTTATAAATTCAAATGTATATATATTGATTTAATGATCAAGTTTTGTCATTTATACATAAGTCATTTAAATGAATACCTACACCTTTGTATACAATTCGGTATTTCCTGGCGAAGATTCCCGTGAAACGGTTTATTCCTGCCTGTAATTCCGTTATCTTTACCCCTTCGCAATAGAGAATAAAGCTATAACATGCCTATAAAAACAGATGAATTGAGAACCCAACCTTTGGGTCCAATGCCTACCCCAGCAGAGCTAGGTAGTGTACATCCTATTACGGATGACGTTGCAGACCGTATCGCTCAATCTCGTCGTCAGATTGAAAACATTTTATCGGGTGAAGACAATCGCCTTCTTGCGATTGTAGGTCCGTGTTCTGTTCACGACACTGAAGCTGCCATTGATTACGCCACTCGTCTGAGTGAAATCCAAGACAAGTACAAAGACGAGCTATTTATCGTGATGCGTACTTACTTTGAAAAGCCTCGTACAGTAGTTGGTTGGAAAGGTTTGATTACGGACCCTAACCTAGATGGTTCTTACGCACTTGAAGCTGGTCTTCATAAAGCTCGTAAACTACTACTGGATATCAACAAGCTTGGTCTTGCGACTGCTACTGAGTTTCTTGATATGATCACTGGTCAATACATCGCAGATTTGATCACTTGGGGCGCGATTGGTGCTCGCACAACGGAATCACAAATTCACCGTGAAATGGCGTCGGCACTATCTTGCCCAGTTGGTTTCAAAAATGGCACAAATGGCAACGTAAAAATTGCAATTGATGCAATTCGCGCATCGAAAGCATCGCATTACTTCTACTCGCCAGATAAGAACGGTCGAATGACGGTTTACCGCACAAGTGGCAACCCTTACGGTCATATTATTCTGCGCGGTGGAGAAAAAGGCCCTAACTTTGATGAAGCATCAGTCAAACAAGCATGTGATGCTTTAGCTGAGTTTGGATTGCCACAACGTTTGGTTGTGGATTTCAGCCATGCAAACTGTCAGAAGCAACACAGAAAACAAATCGACGTAGCTCAGGACATTTGTAACCAAATTAAGTCAGGCAGCACTCGTATAGCGGGTATCATGGCTGAAAGCTTTATTCTTGAAGGCAATCAGCCAATGACTGACATCAATAACCTAACGTATGGTCAGTCTATTACAGATCCATGCCTAGGTTGGGAAGACACTGCTACAATGCTAGATATGCTGGCAAGCGCTGTTAAGTCCCGAAAGTCCCTATAACAAAATAATCAAGGAATCTTCATGCCATCGTTTGATATTGTTTCTGAAATCGATACGGTTGAACTACGTAACGCCGTTGATAACGCTAACCGTGAATTGTCTACTCGTTTCGATTTCCGCAACGTAAATGCGAGCTTTGAGCTAGTAGAAGAAAACGTAAAAATGTCTGCGGAAGGTGACTTCCAACTTAAGCAAATGCGCGACATTTTACGCGGCCACTTAGCGAAGCGTAACATTGACGCGAACGCAATGGATGCACAAGACCCAGACGTTACTGGTAAAAACTGGCACCAAACTCTGCTTTTCCGCCAAGGTATTGATACTCCAACGGCGAAAAAAGTAGTGAAACTTATCAAAGACGCAAAGTTAAAAGTACAAGCTTCTATTCAAGGCGAAAAAGTACGTGTTACTGGTAAGAAACGCGACGACCTGCAAGCGACAATGGCAGCGATTCGTGAAGCAGAGATGGGTATCCCATTCCAGTTTAACAACTTCCGTGATTAATCAATCTGAGAAGTAAATAAAAACGCCAGCGCATAATCCGCTGGCGTTTTTTATTGGCTTTAGTGTAACGAACTACGTATCCACTTTAGCATTTGGCATTGCTAGATAACTAAGTCCTGTCCTTGCAGCAATACGAATTCGCTCGTTCCTTGTGGTATGAACACGCAAATTCGAAGCTTTTCAGCTTTAGCCTTGGCCAGCATATCCGAAAGCTCAGCAGCGCTCGAGAAAGCTTCTCTTTCTGCATCTCTTCGTATTAGTTCTAACACATTCGCTTCACATCGAGTTGCGTACAGAGCCAGCTCCGCTTGTTGCATATAGCGTACGGCTTTTATTGGCAACATCTCAACATCTTTCCCAACATGAACCCAAGTACAACTTCCCTTTTCATCTAAGGGTGTTGCCATGGTCGCTTGGTAAATTGCTTCTAACTCACGATTATCTCGCGCGTTTTCCACCTCGGGATTCGAGAAGAATTGCTCCCAAAACTTGCGGCGTAAATCGACACTAGGCAGCGCCTCTTTAATTGAGTTTCGCTTTGAGTTAGCAAAATCCGCCATCAACCCCATGTTTTGTGGCAGTATCGATTCAAGTTTTTCACGGATGTTTCGAATTAAAACTGGCGAAGCTCCACCACTAGAGATAGCGATTTGGATGCGGCCACGATTAATCATAGACGGCGTGATGAAATCACAGTAAGGCTTATCATCCACAACGTTAACCAAGATGCCTAGCTCTTTAGCATCTTTGTACACTTGGTGATTTAGCTCAGGATTGTCTGTCGTCGCCCACACTTGAACAAAGCTTTTAGTGACAATGTCACTCGAATAGAAACGTTGTACCCAGCGCAGTTGATGCTCAGAAGCAAGTTTAGACAGAAAATCAACCAACGTCGGAGAAACGATAGTCACATCCGCCCCAGCCTTTAGCAACGCTTCCACCTTTCGGCTTGCCACCTCACCGCCACCCACGACGAGAACGGGTTTATTAATTAAATCTAAGAACAGAGGAAAATATCGCATTTCAATCCATGATTACTCTAATTAGCTGTTGTAGACCATGCTACCAAAAATGGGGCAAGCTCATCACCCTGTTTCGGTATCACAAATAATTTTTGTTTGAATTTTTACTGAACTTCACCTTGCTCAGCTAATGACAGTTTTAATAACAACTTTTTATTCTTTTGTATTGTTCACTCTTCTATTGATTGTTCTGATGCACCAAATTGTCCATGAATTGCACTATTTACAAACAATTAACATTTCGTCATTCTAAATCTCAAGGCACTTTGTAAGTTCTCTCAAAACTTCATTTAAATTATATATTTGAGAATTAACAGATCCTTTCCTACGCTTATAACTGGTTGATCTATCGAATGCCGTTTCTTCGAAAATCAATCACGTAGGACGATAACTCTAACGAATTGGACACGTTATTTCAGGTCACTCCTGATTAAACATGGATCATACAGGAAGGATACAAATGGCAAATAAACTCACAGTTCTTGCTTCCGTCGTAGCGGCTTCTACTGCGATGATGGCAACATCAGCTCAAGCAGCAGACACTACTCTGGACAAAGTCACAAAACAAGGCTTTCTTACTTGTGGCGTAAGTACCGGTCTACCTGGTTTCTCTAACCCTAACTCAAAAGGCGAATGGGAAGGTATCGACGTAGAATATTGCCAAGCACTGGCTGCAGCCGTTCTTGGGGATAAAACGAAAGTTAAATATGTACCCCTAACCGCAAAAGAACGTTTCACTGCGCTTCAATCTGGTGAGATTGATGTGCTTTCCCGTAACACGACCTGGACTCTCCACCGTGACACTGCACTGGGCCTAAACTTCGTAGGTGTGAACTACTACGACGGTCAAGGCTTTATGGTGAAGAAGGAACTTGGTATATCAAGTGCTAAAGAGCTTGATGGTGCGTCGGTATGTGTTCAATCAGGTACAACAACCGAGCTAAACCTTGCAGATTATTTCCGCAACCAAGGCATGGCGTACAAACCTGTGGTATTCGACACAGCGGCGCAAACTTCGAAAGGTTTTGATGCGGGACGCTGTGACGTATTAACAACTGACCAATCTGGCCTTTATGCACTACGTTTGAATTTGAAAGATCCGTCCTCTGCGGCCGTTCTTCCAGAAATCATCTCTAAAGAGCCACTAGGTCCAGTCGTTCGTCAAGGCGATGATCAATGGTTTAACATCGCTAAGTGGACATTGTCTGCGATGATTAACGCTGAAGAATACGGTATTAGTTCGAAGAATGCGGATGAAATGCTGAAGTCAACAGATCCAAACATCAAGCGTATCCTTGGTATTGATGGCCCTAAAGGCAAAGGGTTGGGTATCCGCGACGATTGGGGCTACCAAGTTATCAAACAAGTTGGTAACTATGGTGAAAGCTTCGAACGTACAGTCGGTACTGGTTCGCCGTTAGAAATCTCTCGTGGCGTTAATGCACTATGGAATGCAGGCGGCTTTATGTACGCGCCACCAATCCGATAGAAAGAGTTAATCAGGGCGGTTCATGCCGCCCTTTTTCTTGATTATATCTCACTGTATGAGTAAGGATCGCTCATTGGATGGCGAAAAGCGCTCGCTTTGTGGAACGGCTTTAAAGGTTCGTAAGCCACTAGACATGAGAGAGTTATTCTTTAGCCAGCAAGGACGAAACTTCGTTATACAGGCCGATATCTATAACTAAGGTTTGAGGTTATCGCTGTATGAAACCGACACAAGATGCATCGCCAAGTACGATGTCCAAACCAAGCGGAAGCAAGAGCCTGATTTATAATCCTGCCTTTCGTTCTGCTATTTTCCAGATCATTGCCATTGCTGCACTGGTATTTTTCTTTTACACGATTGTAAACAACGCTCTCAATAACTTAGATGCTCGTGGTATTGCAACGGGCTTCGGTTTTCTGAATCAAGAAGCCGGGTTTGGTATTGGGTTAACATTAATTGAATACGATGAAACGTACTCTTACGGTAGAACATTTATCATCGGCCTTCTTAATACGGCGTTAGTCTCCGTATTAGGTATTATTCTGGCTACTGTGATTGGCTTTACCATGGGGGTTGCCCGCCTTTCTTCTAACTGGTTAGTTAGTCGTTTAGCGGCAGTTTATATCGAAACTTTCCGAAATATCCCCCTTCTTCTGCAAATATTCTTCTGGTATTTCGCTGTTCTTCAAGCATTACCCTCACCACGCCAAAGCTTAAGTCTTGGTGAAGCTATTTTCCTGAACGTTCGTGGCTTATATTTCCCTGCACCGACTATGGAACCTGGCAGTAGCTACGTTATTGCCGCGTTAATCTTCGGGGTAATCGCAAGCTTATTAATTAATGTATGGGCGAATAATAAGCAACGTCTCACCGGGCAACAAACCCCAATGGGAAGAATAGTTTTGGGTTTAGTTGTTGGCCTTCCATTGGTTGTGTACTTCCTTGCTGGTATGCCAATTTCACTGAATTATCCTGAACTAAAAGGGTTTAACTTCCGAGGTGGTATTAGCATTATTCCTGAATTGGCTGCGCTACTTTTGGCATTGAGTGTTTATACAGCTTCTTTCATTGCTGAGATTGTGCGCTCTGGTATTAATGCGGTTAGCCATGGTCAAACCGAAGCAGCGATGTCGCTAGGCTTACCACGCTCGAAAACTTTAAAGCTTGTTGTCATTCCTCAAGCGTTACGAATTATTATTCCACCTTTAACCAGTCAATATCTCAACCTCACCAAAAACTCATCGTTAGCGATGGCGATTGGTTACCCAGATCTTGTCTCTGTGTTTGCTGGTACTACCCTGAACCAAACGGGACAAGCGATTGAGATCATTGCGATGACGATGGGCGTGTACTTGACATTAAGTCTGATTACGTCTGCATTAATGAACTTGTATAACCGTAAAGTCGCGCTGGTGGAGAGATAATATGAGTACTCATCAATTTCAACCGGATCTCCCACCACCCGCCAATACTGTAGGCTTCGTTGGTTGGATGCGGAAAAATCTATTTAATGGCCCTATCAATTCCATTGTTACTGTCATTCTTGCGTATATTGTCGTAACTGCAATATGGTATATCGTGGATTGGGCGTTTATTAACGCAGACTGGATTGGCTCAACGCGTGACGACTGTAGCCGAGATGGTGCTTGCTGGGTATTTATCAGCGTGCGCTGGGAGCAGTTCATGTATGGTTTTTATCCAGAGTCCGAACTATGGCGCCCTCGCCTTTTCTATATCACATTGGCCATATTTACTGTTTTACTCGCGTATGAGAAGACACCGAAACGGATGTGGATTTGGCTTTTCTTCGTAAACATCTACCCATTCATCATCGCTGGGCTGTTATACGGTGGTGTCTTTGGACTAGAAGTGGTCGATACACACAAGTGGGGTGGACTACTCGTTACACTCATTATTGCGCTAGTTGGTATCGTAGTTTCATTGCCAATTGGTGTGGTGCTTGCGCTTGGTAGACGTTCAGAGATGCCGATCATTCGCAGCATTTGTACCGTCTACATTGAAGTTTGGCGTGGCGTTCCTCTGATTACGGTTTTGTTCATGGCTTCGGTTATGCTTCCATTGTTTATGTCTGAAGGCTCAGAGACAGATAAACTGATTCGCGCCCTTATAGGTGTGGTTATGTTTGCCTCCGCTTACATGGCAGAAGTGGTACGCGGTGGTCTACAAGCCATTCCGAAAGGTCAATATGAAGCCGCTGATGCGCTTGGGTTAAGTTACTGGAAAAAGACTGGGCTGATTATCTTGCCACAGGCGCTAAAGATTACTATTCCTTCTATCGTGAACACCTTCATCGGTTTGTTTAAAGACACCAGTTTGGTACTCATCATTGGCATGTTTGACGTACTCGGTATAGGACAAGCAGCAAATACCGACCCTGAATGGTTAGGTTTTGCTACAGAAAGTTATGTATTTGTCGCGTTAGTGTTTTGGGTATTTTGTTTTGGCATGTCGCGCTATTCGATATGGCTTGAAAACAAACTTCATACCGGTCACAAACGATAACTCATCAAGATCAAGGACGTATTATGACGCAACAACAAGACTACATGATCCAATTGAAGGACATGAATAAATGGTATGGTGAGTTTCACGTACTAAAAAATATTAACCTCGACGTTAAGCGCGGCGAGAAAATCGTTATCTGTGGTCCATCAGGGTCGGGAAAATCAACGATGATTCGCTGTATTAACCGTCTTGAAGAGCACCAAACAGGCAGCATTTACGTCTCTGGTACGGAATTAACTGAAGACTTAAAGAACATTGAAGCAGTACGCCGAGAAGTGGGCATGTGCTTTCAACACTTTAATCTCTTCCCTCATTTAACCGTACTGGAAAACTGTACGCTCGCGCCTATCTGGGTGAAGAAGATGCCAAAAGATGAGGCAGAAGCAGTTGCAATGAAATATCTGGAACGTGTAAAAATTCCAGACCAAGCGGAGAAGTATCCCGGTCAGTTGTCTGGTGGTCAGCAACAACGCGTGGCGATTGCTCGCTCTTTGTGTATGAACCCTAAAGTCATGCTTTTTGATGAGCCAACATCTGCACTCGACCCGGAAATGGTTCGCGAAGTACTGGATGTAATGGTCGAACTCGCCGAGGAAGGCATGACTATGCTATGTGTGACACATGAAATGGGCTTTGCTAAAGAAGTTGCCGATCGCGTGATATTCATGGACGCAGGAGAGATCATCGAAGAAAACAACCCTGTTGATTTCTTCGAAAATCCTCAATCGGATAGGACCCAAAATTTCCTAGCGCAAATCTTACACCACTAAGATTTAGCCGAATCGACATAAAAAAGCACTGGTTTCTATGAAGCCAGTGCTTTTTGTTACTAAATTCAAAAATCTGTGTAAGAATCAATATAGCTATGCTAGTCAGTAATATTGTGTTACAAGTTGCCAAATACATAACATCTTATTTCTATTATTATTTTATCTAAGTTACGTATGGTTAGGGCTTGATTTTTTGAACTTTCAATCCCATAAATGTACTTAAAAGAAAGTCTCTTATCGAGGAAGATTATGAACAGTCCAATGTTTACCCGCACTTCAACTCAAGAAAGTGCTCTACAAACGAACAAAGTATTGCGTAATACTTACGCTCTACTTTCAATGACACTTTTATGGTCGGCAGTCGTTGCTGGCGTTGCAATGGCATTTAACCTTCCACATCCAGGTATCATCCTAATGCTGGTTGGTTTTTACGGCCTATTATTCTTAACAGAGAAAAACCGTAACAACAGTCTTGGCCTTGTGTTTACGTTCCTATTTACTGGCTTCTTAGGTTACACCGTTGGCCCTATTCTAAACATGTACATTGGTGCAGGCATGGGCGATATCGTATTAACCGCACTCGGTGGTACGGCACTATCTTTCATGGCAGCATCGGCATACGCACTAACAACGAAACGTGACCTATCGATGATGGGTGGCTTAATGCTATCACTATTTGTTGTGCTGGTTGTGGGCATGATTGCAAGCTTCTTTATTCAATCAACCCTCTTACACTTGGCGTTGAGCAGCTTGTTTATCATTTTCTCTACTATGGCGATCCTGATGACAACACAAAGCATTATTCGTGGCGGTGAAACAAACTACATCTCTGCGACAGTAACTTTGTATGTATCAATCTACAACATCTTCATCAGCCTACTAAGCATTCTAGGTATTATGAACGACGATTAATCGTTTCTCGTTAAGTAGAATAAAAAAGCCCGAAGGTAATTCCTTCGGGCTTTTTCTTTGTGTGCAATTCAGTGTATTACGCCTGCTCTACTGACAACTCGATAACTTCGTCAGCTTCTGGATTTTCTCTAAAGCGTCTCACTTTGATCGTTTCCTCTCCTAACATGATTTGCTTGGCGATTCGGTGCATACCGTCAAAAACACGATAGTCACTGGTTAAGATTACCGGATACGACAAATCAGCATTGTTGATTCGTTGGCAATGTTTTGCAATTTCACGGCAGGTTGGCCGTGGCCCTTCATGACTAAACCAAGTCACTTCATTTGGGCCTTTTATATCATCAATCGCAATTTCTTCTACAGGTAAGGATTCTGCAAGTTGCCAAATTCGCTCGATGGACCAAGTGGATTTTACATTGTCATTAATCTCAATGTAACGTTGTTTCGACATGACTAACTCCTTGTCATCATTGTTGTTTCTAACCTGAATACAGGCTTTCATTAATCCAATGAGAATATCGGTCTATGAAAACAAACACAACGTTTAAGCTATTAATTCTCAAACAATCGCTATATCGCTTGTATGAGCGCTTTATAATCACCTCTCTCAGTTTGTAAACTGATTTCAGGGTATAACTTGTCTTAATTCAAACCGCGACTTCGCAATCGCTCATCGACTGATGACAAGAAGCAAAATACTCCAAACGCAACCCACCAATAACCGAACATCTTGAGCGCGGGCAACCAGACTACTGATTTACCAGCTACGCTAAAAAATATGTAGGCCGACATCATCGGTGTCACTAACATGACTCCCCAAGTCAAAAAAAGTAACGGCCCATAGATATACTGCAACCAAGCATACTTCGGTTTTATAGGATTATGTTTTACAAATCCCGTCAGACATAGAAAAGAGAAAATGCTAAAGCATGCTTGCAGTACCGCCCATCCAATGGAAACGAAAAGATTCGACCACTCCATACACTCCTGAATTGCTCCGTGTTGTTGTTAAGCATGGGTGAACATAACGATTTTTTTCAATTTATTCTTTTGATTTAAAACTAGTTTATATTCGTTGTGATCGAGTTATCTAAAACAATAAATATAACTGACAAATCAATCACACCAAGCGAATTGCATAACAATGCAAAACCACCGATATCAACCCCGAAAATTTTCTAACAACACGAATAAAAAAACAAATTTATGCTTAAAATATAATTTAAGAGTATTCAGTTATAGGCCACTACTTTGTACGCTTTTGCTTCGCTCGATACGACTTCGAGATTCTTTTGTTGAGAACATTCTCGGCTGTCGCTAATCTATAAACATCCATGTTTACTTAACGGATAAAACGTTATGTTCGTTTACAACGGCAAAGAAATTGAAACGGATGCTCAAGGCTACTTATTGGATCATACTCAATGGGAAGAAGGTATGATTGAGCTTTTAGCAAAAGAAGAAGACATCGAGCTTACGGATGCTCATTTGGAAGTTGTGCATTTTGTGCGAGACTTTTATGAAGAGTTTAATACCTCCCCTGCAGTGCGTATGCTTGTGAAAGCGATGGAAAAAGCGCACGGCCCAGAAAAAGGTAACAGTAAGTATCTATTCAAGCTGTTTAAAAAGGGACCAGCCAAACAAGCAACCAAATTAGCCGGCCTACCAAAGCCAGCTAAATGCTTGTAGATTCATAAAATTTTAAAACCGCGTAACGGCTTATACGACGCAGGCTCCTGCATCACATGCTCTACTGTTGCCGTTCGCGGTCCTTCTTGTAACCATTCCGAAAACGCAACTATTTGCGCGTCTGTTCCACACGCCATCACTTCAACATCGCCATTGTTTAGGTTCTTCGCATAACCTGTTAACCCTAGCTTCAATCCTTGATGGGAAGTATGGTAACGAAAGCCGACGCCTTGAACGTGACCTTTTACTATAAATCTCTCACACTTTACGTTCATCTTTGTACCGCTTCTTTTTTCTGAGTGATATATTCTTTTCGTCTATTCACCCCACTAAGGATAGTGGTTTTTTGCACGGTTATTATAATTATGAAAGAAATTCCATTCCGCTGGATTGATAAGTATCTCATTCACTTAAAGATTCAAGAAAAGTTCTATTTGCTCTTCGTTCTCCCTCTTCTTGCTTTAGTCATTCTCACTCTCGTCCTTAATAGCGCGGCTAATACACTGATCTCAAGTATGTACCAAGAAGAGCTCATGCTTATGAAAGGCCTGATAGAGGCAGGCAACCTTTCTCAATCTCAAGTAGCAAGCCTCATAGCGGGTTCAGAAACCGTTTCTATTGGCTCTGGTCCGCAATCCGTGTCTGTTTTAAATGGTACGTACAGTTTGGTTGCGAACCATGAACTTTCTTTATGGGCTGCCCTATCAACGACTCAAGTGAGCATTATCTGTGTGAGCTTGTTTATTCTCGCTCTTGGCGTTTACTACATCATGACGTTTATTGGCGGCGCGATGTTCACGATGAACAAAGCATTAAACACTCTTGCGGGTGGCGACTTAACTGCGAGAATGAACTTCTTCCCTGTTCGCGACGAGTTTAGTGAAATTGCTATTACGATAGACAAAGTTGCAGAACGAGAGCAACAAATGGTGCTGTCGATTCAAGAGTCTGTGGCTTTAATGCAACAAATTAGCTCAGATCTGAATCAATCGATTCATCACAGTTCAGATATTTCAGCGACTCAGCAGGAACACCTCAACTCTCTTGCGAGTGCAACTGAACAGATGGCATCAACGATTCGAGAAGTCGCGACACTAGCTCACGATTCAAGCACGCAAACCGATGATGCACGTAACGTGGCTCAGTCTGGACAAGTGAAAGTTGAGAATACGCTTCACTCGATTTCGAACCTTTCTAATGAGATTCAATCTGCGTCTCAAGCCGTTGCCGAGTTAGATGCCAATGCAGCACAAATTGATGAAGTCGTGACAACCATCAATGGGATCTCCGAGCAAACCAACCTACTTGCTCTGAACGCGGCTATTGAAGCTGCACGTGCTGGAGAACAAGGTCGTGGATTTGCGGTCGTTGCGGATGAGGTTCGCGCTCTTGCGGGACGCACTCAGCAAGCGACAGTGGAAATCCAAACGATGATTGAATCGTTACAGCGTAACAGTCAGTCGCTTACTAAGCTGATGGAAGTGACAGTTAATAACGCAAATGAGGGACAAAACCTCATGACGGAAGTGAATCACGAAATCGGCTCTTTGGCAGATAAAAATCAAACTATCTCCGACAGTAGCATTCAAATTGCAACAGCAGCTGAAGAGCAAGGTGTAGTCGCGGACAATATCGCCTCAAGCGTTGAAGAAATTCGAGTTCAAGCAGATAACGTGTGCAATATGATAAGCACGACTTCACAAAACGTTGATCAACTGCGTAAGCAAAGCGACACAATGGAAGCACTACTTACTGGACTTAAAGCATAGCAACGGAATCTATTACAGCAAATTCAATAAAAGGGTCACTTTAGTGACCTTTTTTGTATTTAAAAGTCACTACAATGTACTGGATTGCCGAGGGATATTGCTTTTACCATTTACATCCCGGACAATACGCCCCTTTCAAAATTCAACAAGAGCTAATGAAATGACAGCTGCTATCTATTTGGTTAAAGGTCGTGAGAAATCGGTCAAGCGCAAGCACCCTTGGATCTTCTCTCGAGGCATCAACAAAGTTGAGGGCGAACCTGCTCTTGGCGAAACGGTTGATGTATTCACTCACGACGGTAAATGGCTAGCTAAGGCGGCATATTCGCCAGCTTCACAAATTCGTGCTCGTATTTGGAGTTTTGATAAAGAAGAAATCGACACCGCGTTTTTCGTTAAACGACTTAAAGACGCACAACTTCTTCGTGAAGACATTATCAAACGTGATGGCCTTACGGGTTATCGCCTTATCGCAGCAGAGTCTGACGGCTTACCTGGCGTTACGATCGACCGTTACCAAAATTTCTTTGTGTGCCAACTTCTCAGTGCTGGCGCAGAACACAATAAGCAGGCTATTGTTGACGCTCTGGTTGAGTGCTTCCCTGATTGTAATGTGTACGAGCGCTCTGACGTGGCCGTTCGTAAAAAAGAAGGTTTAAAAGAGAGCACGGGCGTTTTGCACGGCGAAGAGCCACCTAAATCGGTCGTCATCGAAGAAAATGGCGTAAAGATTAGTGTAGATATCGTTGGCGGACACAAAACAGGTTTCTACCTAGATCAACGTGATAGTCGCCAGCAAGCGATGAAATATATGAAAGGCAAAGAAGTTCTTAACTGCTTCTCTTACACAGGTGGCTTCGGACTTTACGCTCTAAAAGGTGATGCAAAGCGTGTGATTAACGCTGACGTGTCGCAACCTGCTTTAGATACCGCAAAATTCAACGCAGAGCTAAACGATTTTGATATTTCGAAGAAGCGTGCCGTGTTCCTAAATGCAGACGTGTTTAAGCTGCTTCGTGAGTATCGTGATCAAGGAACTCAGTTCGATGTGGTTATTATGGACCCACCGAAGTTCGCAGAGAGCAAAGCACAACTAAACGGTGCATGTCGTGGTTACAAAGACATCAACATGCTAGCAATGCAAATTCTAAAACCGGGCGGCACTCTACTGACCTACTCGTGCTCTGGCTTGATGGATCAAGTTCTGTTCCAGAAAATCATCGCTGATGCAGCCGTAGACGCTAACCGCCAAGTAAAGTTTGTGGAGCGTTTTGAGCAAGCCGCTGACCACCCAACCGATACAGCATATCCAGAAGGCTTCTACTTAAAAGGTTTTGCATGTAAAGTGCTTTAGGCTACGAATAAGTAAGACAAAGCAGAAGAAAAGGGCCTACTGGCCCTTTTCATTATGGCTCTAAGTTAACCTTAGTTAGTGCGGATAACACATCTCTCTCAAAGTCCGCATTTCCCACGATTAAATCACTAAACTCTGTCGCCCCGTTTTCTATTACGATAGTTTGAATTGAGTTTCCATCGTTATGGGTTATTTCTAGAGATAAGTCATCGCCATCAATGTTCAAGTCAATACTATTAAGAAGTTCTTCTATCGTATTGTGCCCTGCATCTTCAACGACTTCACTCAGATCTAAGGTGTCCAAATCTCTCTCAAAACCTCTAATTAGATCTGTTCCTGTATCCAAGGAGTCGTTGACCCATTTAAAGACATCTGCCTCGTTATCATTACCGATCAAGATGTCATGACTTACGTCTACTTCAGCTTCAATAATATTTGCAGAGCCATTACTTGAAGCATTTACTCCTCCGTTTTCATCAATAACGAATTGCAGGGTATTCTCACTTTGATCGCCATCGTTATCCGTCAATACATAATCGAAGTCTAACGTTTCAACTGTATCACCCACCGCACCATAAAATGCATACGCACCATCGTTTAGGTCGATTTCCAGAGTATGTTTGCTGTCGATATAGATAGTAAGCTGCATCGTTGTGTCGTCAAATGCATGCGAAATACCATCGTTATTGTCAGTTACTATTAGGTCTGTACCATCAAACGAATAAGTGACACCGTCATGTTCTATTTCGCTAATATAACCACCATCTGCACCAATACCTGTATCTGGAGAAGTGGTATACATCAAGTTCCCCCCAACAGGTTGAATCACTGACTGCAACATAACCGGAGGTAATTGAGTTACGTCAGGAACCACAACACCATCAAGGTCTTGATTCAAAAAGCCATCATATGCTACGCGATCTAATTGCTCCGGCATAAGATTAACGCCCATACCATACGCTAGGGCTGTTATCTGATTATCAGGATCGGTTAGGTGATCAATCCAACTCTGCTCGCGAGCGTCGTTTATAAATGATGACGCAGGGTTTGGCTGACCATCTGACAAGAAGTAACTAACATTCGACGCACTGGTTAACTTACCTACATCATCCCATGACTGTTTTGCTTCATTTAGCGCGTTGTTATAGTTAGTCGCGCCACCCGCAGTTAGCGTCTCAATATACGCTTTGGCCTCCTCGACCGTCAGCCACGTCGCAGCACCTATAGCGTAAGTGGATGCTGTACTGCTATAAGTAATAATTTGAACTCGCGTTTGACCGATAGACTCATATTGATTCAATAACTGAGTTGCCGAATCTTTCATTATCTTCAAGCGATTATCCGTTCGCATAGAACCCGAGACATCCATTATGAGCTGAACGTTGGCACTTTCTTTAGTTTCTGCAACTACATCGTGAATAATAGATGCAGAATCTGGTGAGTCATCTTCCACAATAACGTTGACCGTTGTGGAGTTAGTAAGACCACGAGCATTCGAGACAAGCACAGGCACCTCAATATTTAAGGTGTCTTCTCCAGATGGGTTGGAGTGATCAATCGGACCAAGAAGCTCCGTAGATACCACTCCAGTATCATTGACTGATATTTTGATAACCTCTTCACCGTTCGCTGAACCGATAAGCATTTGGTCGTTATTTGATAACGTCCACGTTACAGAGATACCGTTACTAGTAAGAGCTGTAGATGGTTCACTGAGCGTAACAGAATCAACGGTTTGACCCAGCGTCAATTGTTCTACATCAGTACTCGAGTCAGTTGTGTCATCAAAGCCGTTTAGAGCAGAGTCATCAGCAATGGCGTTGCTTAAGCCTTCCTCAGAAACGTTTAGAGTTACACCTTCTACGATTGGTGGGGCGTAAGGGTTGACAGAAAAGTACCCCGTTTTACTGTCTCCATCATTATCAGTAATCGTGTAGTTAAAATCGATATCCCCATCGCCATAAGGTGAGGTCAAAGGTAAGTATTGGAAGAACTCCCATTTTCCAGTGCTAGGTGTAAGTTGAACTTCGAATGCAAGCTCTCCATCAGCCTCTGCAATCAGTCTATTAGAGTTTTGTGGATCGACGTATATCAACACGTCTTTACCATCTAGAGTCTCTAAACCAGCCTCACCTCCATTTAAGACTATAGAACCAGGGCCATCAGCTCCATATACAGCACCGAGGTTCCCATCCGCACTAGCAATTGGCACGCCAGAGTACGCACCTGTAAAGGTTATTGATTTAACGGTAAAGTCACTGTTGTCTTCAGTATCCGGGCCATTGCCATTACTGGTCGCCTCGAGGATGATTTTATCAAAGCCTCCCTGTTGAACATTGAAATTTGCCGCGTAATCACCACTGCTTGCGTCAGAGCTGAACGATTGCTGAGCAATTAATACACCATCTCTATAAAAAGATGCGATTCCTTTCTCAAGTTCACCACCAAACATTTTCTCAAATTCTATTTCTGCTCCGTAAGCAACTTTATTGCCTAAGTCTATGATTAACTGCTCTGATACACCCTCATTACCCGCGAATCGATAATCGACTTCGTTTTCTAATTGGAAGCCGTTGTTACCAGAACTTTTAACGCCAATCCCTTCTGATGATTGATTGATTTCAGCTGTTCCCAGCATCACAGATTCGTCAGACACAAAACCGTTTGCAGTCACAACAACATCCCCAAATGTTCGACTGGTTGCGTCTGCCTCACTTCCTGCAAAATCTATGCGCCCTGTCAGAACGTTAGGTGCACCAGTAAGCGACACATCGACGGGTTGAACAACAACAGGCACGTATGGGCAATCATCTTCAACGGCCACATTTAAGCTTTGAGATGTTGTTGTTTGTCCATCACTTACAGAAATCTGTAAATCAAAGTTGATGATGTCTTCCACATCATTAACAGGATGATCAAGTGGCTCAAACAGAGTAATAGTATAGTCCCAAGAGCCTTGACCTGAAGCTGAAGGCTCGCTCAGCACAACAGTAGCAACAACGCTCAGGTGAGCAGTTTTCGCAGTCAGCGTTTGAGTACTGTTGTCCCACGTCCACGATATAGGCTCCCCTCCTGATGTTAGGTTGTTAGGGCCTGCCAATACCACTGAAACATTCGCCGTGTCTGGATCGGCAACTGTGAATGTTCCTGAGAAACTTGCGGAGTTAGTGGTGTCTGAAGGTGATCCTGTATTATCAGGGATACCATTAGCTAAACCTTCTTCCGAAACAACTGCATTCACAACATTTGAAATAGAAGGAGGAGCATCATTATCAATAATCGTTGCCGTACCGGTATCGCTGCCTTGTACTGCGCCAATGCCGGTCACCGTGACACTGAAATCTTCTGGGCCTTCATAAACGGCGTCATCAATGGAAGCAATGCGCACATCAAATTCGGTTTGCCCCGCTGGCACCGTTACCACACCATCGTTTGGCACTGCAACCCAACCGGAGCCTGTGTTGTATTCTAAGGTGCCTAAGTCTCCAACTTCGGTGTCACCTAAGTTCAGGCCTAGCTCGACTTGAACAGTGGACTCGGCGGCGTTCGACAGCGTCACTTTGAAGTTGGCTGTCTCACCCTCATTGATGGTGCCAGCGTCTGAAATAGTCACATTCGGGCGGTCATCATCCGGATCAGGGCCTGG